>JACREQ010000044.1 GCA_016218155.1 Bacteroidia bacterium | reverse complement strand
TAATATCTATATGAATTTGTTCGCTGCAAAAGGATACGGAGGTCTAAATCGGTTCATAAGCCATTAACTTTGTTAGCGCGAAGTTCACCTCCGGTCCTTTTAAAATTAATAAAAATTTAACTTAGACAAATCTAAAGGTTAGCCAACATTTTAAATTAAAATATGAAGAATCTATTAACAACATCACTTTTAATTATTGCAATTAATTTTTTATACTCACAAACAATGACTGTGGAGGATGCAAAAAAAATAATAAAAGGTACATGGCACTTTGTCTACGAAAAAGAAGTTAAAATTGCTGACACTTATGGTATCATTGACAAAATAACTCTTAAAATTAACCATTATAAAGGGTCTGAGATTGGAATAATGAAAGATGGTAAAATAATAAAGAACAAAATCAAAGTCACTTATGCATTATTAGGAGATAGCAATGAGTTAATGTTAATATTTAAAAAATCCTTATGGTTTAACGACCAGAATTTCATTGTAAAAAAAATAGAAAAAGACAAAATCTCGTTGCAGAATTGTATAAAAGGAGAAAATTGCAATAATGTATATTTGATTCGTGAATAAAAAACGTTGGCTAACACCGCCTACAAAAAATCAGCAATCAACCTAGCTGATGAATAAAATAAAATGCTAACAAAAGCCAATAGAAATTAATTCCCTTCCAAATAATCTTTTAAATAAGCAAAGCGTTCAGTTAGCTTACCTTTTTTAAGTATAGTTCCGCGCTCAATAATTCCTTCAGAATCTTCACCAAAAAGTGCAGGAAAAACTCTTTTGTATAAAGCTTCTGCAAAATCCTGAGAAGAATTTCTTGGTAATTCGCCAGGTAAATTATCAATTGCCATTACGGTAATATTATGTGGAGCAAATGGCTCATCTTCTTTTCTTGTAAAAGGATTATAACCATAAATTGGGTCAGCAATTTTTGAGGAGCGAATTGTTGAAGCAATAGGATAAGTTAAATCGCAACTAATATCAGCAATAACCTTAATTCTGAAACCCGGTAATAAATAATCCTCTGGTTTTAAAAATACCGGTGAACGTGGGTCCCAGAAATGACAAGGGAAATAAATATCTGTAGCAAAAGCGTATGGTAAAAATGTAGATTCGTATTCTGATGGGCTGCAAAAGAAATGATTCAAATCAAATTCACTTCCATCTTTTCTTTTAACATAATTCTGTGGATCTAATCGACAAAGTACAGGTTCTGTAAAAGTTTTGGTGAGATATTCTTCAGGAGTAACTTCTCTGATCTTAAGATGAGATAGTGTTTCTAATGCTCCGTTTGCAACTCTGCCACCTCCGGTTATTAAAATCTTTACTGGTGGAAGTTTAATTTCATCAAGCTGAGCTAACATTTCCTCTTGGTCGAAACATTCAAAAGCTCTTTTTAAATTAAAAAGCTTTGTTCTTAATCCCCATGCCATTATGCCATTATATGCACCAACAACACCTGCCCACTTTCCAAAAGCTACAACTCTTGCATTATTTTTATCGGTAAGATATTCATAATCAATCATTGTAATTCCCAAATCAGACATTTTCTTTAACAAAACCTGATTATGCGGTTGTTTTTTTCCGGTATGAGAAAAGAACAAATAAGTTTTATTCGGAATAAAAGTATCAAGACTCACTTCTTTTACACCAAGCAAATAATCGCATTTATCGATATTATCATCAACAAATAAACCTGTATCTGAGTATTCTGATTCTCTTATTGCTCTAATTTCACTAGGCTGAACATGAACTTCAACGTTATTATAGTTTTCTTTAATAAGTTTACCTATTTCTGGTGTCACAGGTACTCTCCTGTCTGGAGGATTCTTTGTTTCTCTTAGTATTCCAACCATAATCTTCATCTCTAAAATTTTTGCAAAGGTAATACAATTAAAAATAGGCTCTAAATGTTAAATAACAAAGATTAATTCTATAATTTTGTGTGTTCTTAATCCATTTTTAATGAAGTACTTTTTTTTTATTTTAACAGTTATTCTTCTGTATTCCTGCACTTCAAAACAATTGGTTTTAATTAAATCAAGTTCGCAAAAATGGTCAACTGTTGACAAAAGTTCATCAGGTACTAATTATCATTTTGTTTTAAAAACTTTTGCAAATAAAAATGACTTAAAAATTGACAGCTTATGTATTCAAAATAAACTTATTAAGACATTTCACTATTCTGTACTTGGAAAATCAAACACTTACACAAATTACCTTTCTGGAGATACCATTTTAGTATCTGTAAATTCTATTGAGAATAGTTCAGAAAGAAATAGTAGTTGTTCATGCAAAAGCAATGATGATTCATTCATATTTTTTTCGCACAAAAATAAAAGCTATACTGTTAACGTTAAATCAATGAAAATTTTACCAGAGCTAAAGTAATTTCTGATATTATTTTACAGACAAATAATTTATCTTTGTAGCACAGAATTTGAAAAACAGAATACATGACAATTAAAAATATTCTCCTTTTATTTTTTTCGGCACTCATTTTAACTTCGTTAAGTTTAAATGCTCAGGAAACCACTAATCCGGTAAAAAAAAGCACAAAAAAGGAAACTCTTAATGGTAAAAAATACTTTGTTCACGAAGTTCAAAAAGGCGAAACATTATTTGCTATAAGTAAAGCTTATAATATTGATAAAAATATTATAGCAATTGAGAATCCTGAAGTTTTTGAAAGTTTAAAACCTGGACAAATTTTACATATTCCCTGCGAAGTTGAAACGATCCCAACAAAAGCTACAAGTTTTAAAACACATACTGTTTCAAAAGGAGAAACACTTTATTCAATCTCAAAAAAATATAGTGTTAGTATTGCAGATTTAAATAAGTATAATCCGGAAGTTAGTAATGGTTTACAAATAGGTCAGGCTATTAAAATACCAATAAAATCTGAAGTATTATCTGATAACAGCATACCTAAAGATACTGCAAAATATATTTATCATAAGATAGAGAAAAATCAGACTTTATATTCTATTTCAAGACAGTATAATGTTAGCATTGATGATATTTACCAAGCTAATCAGGAACTTGAAACAAAAGGCTTAAAAAATGGAGAATATATTCGTATACCAAAAAGTATTGTTAACAAGCCTGTTATAAATGAAGAAATTTCTGTTGAAACAAAAACAGATACTTTAAAAGAAGCAATAATTCAGGAAGTAAATTACGTAGCACCAGTAAACAATACAGATTGTGGAAAATTTAACTATATAACAAATCACCCAACATTTAAAGTATCATTAATTCTTCCTTTACAAAGTGATGCACTTACCATTGCCAGTGAAGATGAAGCATCTGCTAATTCAAACTTTGAGCCTCAACCAAAACCATTTTTAGAATACTACGAAGGATTCTTATTAGCTGTAGATTCAATGAAAAGAAAAGGAGTAAACATTACAGTAAAATTATTCGATTTAAAAAAAGATTCTGCAAAAACCCAGGATATCATTAATAAAGGAGAATTGGATAATTCAGATATAATTATTGGTCCTGTTTATGACCAAAATTTTAAAATGATTTCTGACCATGCAAGAAAGAAAAATATTAATGTAATTTATCCAATAAATTCACATAATCCAGAAATTTTCACTAATCCAAAAGTATTTCAGGTAAATTCAAGTTTGTCAAGTCAGATGAGTCAGGCTACACGTTATCTGGCATCATTTAAAGACATTAATTATATTGTTATACAAAATGGAACAAAAGAAGAACTTGAAATAGTAAATAATTACAAAACAAAACTTTTTAAAGAGTTTGCTAATAATTTTAATACTGATAAAGTTCCATATTCAGAAATCCTATATAGTGCTGAAGGACTAAGTGGAGTAGAGAAAACTTTAAAAAATGAAGTTATTAATGTATTAATTATTCCTTCGGGAAATCAAATTTTTGTAATAAATCTTTTAACCAAACTTCAACCTTTAACAAAGAAGTATAAAATTATAATGGCAGGAATGCCTTCATGGAAAAAATTTGATAACAATCTGGAATTAGAGTACCTGCATAATCTAAATATGCACACTTTTGTTCCTTTTTATGCCGATTATTCTAATACTGCCGTAAAAAGTTTTGTAATAGACTACAGATATAATTATAAATGCGAGCCAAGCAAGTACAGTATGTTAGGATTTGATACCGGAATTTATTTCTTAACTGCATTACAAAATTATGGTCACGATTTTCAGGACTGTCTTCATAATTTAGATTTACAATTATTGCAATCAGATTTTAACTTTGTTAAACTTGGCGAAAACGGAGGTTATGAAAATAATGGCACATTTATTTTACATTATAATATGGATAACGATGTAAAAATTGTGAACGTTATTACTGATTCAATAAAAAATCCAATTATTCTACCTGACATTCAGATAAGGAAGATTAAACAACAATAAGAAGTACTTAAAGTGACTAAAGTACTTAAAGTGCCTAAAATACTTCAAGTGCCTTGCCATAGGCATCCATTTCCCAAAGGGATCACTACGTGACGGGAAAAGTACTTAAAGTGCCTAAAGTGATTACTGTGGCTTGAGTTAGAATCTAAAGTTAAATTGAATCAAAGATTTTAGTACGCCTCTACCCTAAAAATTAAAGACTTTATCTTCTTAATTTGCTTTGGTCTGTCAAGTGTAGATATATTGTTATATTTAGGTAGTACAATCTGCTCGTTCTTGTTTTTAGAATTTAAACTATCAACTAAACTCAACAACAAATCAGATCTTACGGCAAATGTGGCTCCGTCGATTTCGTTATTTTTTGCGCACAACATTCCGATAATATCTCCCTTAGTATTTAATAGCGGGCCACCACTGTTTCCCGGGTTTGAAGGTATTGAAACCTGAATTGTAGAAGAATCTTCGTTAAAACCGGTAAATGAACTAACCGAACCTTCTCCAAAAACGACATCACGCTTAGAATAGCCTAAAGTGTATACATACTCACCTAACTCGCTATTTTTGTTATTAAATTTATAAGGAATTTTTCCAAACGAAGAAAATGTTGAATCAGATATTTTAAGAATGGCAACATCTGACTCAATATTGTTATAAACCAAATCAGCATGATATCTGACAAGTGAATCAATATTATTTACAACAATAATAGAATCAAAATCCTTAACAATATGAAAACTTGTTACTATATATCCTTCTGATGAAATTGCAAAACCTGTTCCTGCAGTAAAAGTATATTCTGTTTTCTCGGGTGAGAAAAATGCATCCCACATCGATTTTTGATTATTGGTAAGCGAAGTAACATTATTTCCTAACTGAGTATATGCTTGCAAATGTTTTCTATATGAAAACCATCCGGAAAAATAAAGTGTACCGGCAACAGCAAATATGCTTACAGCTGCAACTGCAACATAATGCATTATTCTTGTTCTTAAATTTAAATCAGTAATTTTTGCGTTTTTCTTCTCGTTTTCAACTTCTTCAAACCACTTTCTTGAAAGTTTTTCAACTTTTAATGACTGTAAATTATTAAAGAGTAAAATATTTTCTTCAAACTGTAATTTCAAATCGGAATCAGCATTAATAGCCGAAAACAATTCTGTTTTTTCACTTTCTGTAAGTGAATTCTCAGAATACTTTTCGCTTAATTCCGTTAATCTTAATAAGTCCATTTTATATTGTCTCCCTTTTTAAAACTTCTTTTTCAAAAAATATTTTTTTCAAACGCAAAAGACATTTATACTTTTGAGTTTTTGCATTATCAGCATTTGTATATCCCATCTTTTTAGCAATTTCCTGCATCGATAAACTATTTAAATAGAAATCAGATAGCAAAGAACTGCAAGGCTCACCTAATAAAACAAGGCACTGTGACAAGTGCGATAATTTCATTTCATGCTCGTTATACTCTTCAATTCCAGATTCGTCAACATTTATATATTCATCGAGTTCATTAACAACTGAGGGAACTTTATTTTTCCGTTTCAATTCTGTTAACCAGATTCTGCGACAAACAGAATAAATATATGTTTTAATCTTGCATTCAAGAATAAAGTCAGCATTTTTTACATTACGATAAAGAACTAAAAAACCATCCTGAAACACGTCTTTTGCATCCTGCACCGATCCTCCATTCTGACGAATAAAATTTTCTACTGTTGGAAAATGAAGCTTATAAATAGTTTTAATTGCATGTTCGTTATTATCTCTAACTCCTTGCAATAATTCTGCTTCGTTCCAGTAATTGCCCAATTTCATCCGTTTTCGATATTTAATATTAGAATTCTGAAAAAGTAACCCTACAAGTTTAAATTATTATTCAAAATTTAACAAAATTTTATAATTACATTTTCTTGAAACATTACTATAAATTTTAATGAGCTCTATATCTGCTACTTATAAAATAATATAAAAATAAATAAAAATATTTTCACATACATGGGTTACCTTTTATGTTTTTAAATATTAAGGGTAAAGTTAACACGATTAATTAATTTAAAATTTGAAACAATGAAAAAAGTTATTTTTGGTCTTTTCGTAGCTTCTATGTTTGCTTTAGCATCATGTGGTGGTCCATCTGACAGTGATATTAAATCACTTGATTCTTTAAACGCACAATTAGATCAAGCTCTTAACGATCTTAACACAACTATTGACTCTACAGTAACAACTACTATTGATAGTACTGTAGCTCCTCAGTAAAAAAATTCCCGCAAGGGTAATTTGGTTTAGTTAGCTTAAAAGGCAGTTCGAAAGAGCTGCCTTTTTGTTTTTTATTAACTTCGCAAAAAAATATTTCTTATGCGAAAAATTATTTTTCTGATTACGTTTCTACTTGTTGTAGTTAATGTTTTTGCACAAAAACCGGATCTTCAAAAATTAGAAGCTTACATTCAAAAGTGTATGACTGAATGGGAAATACCTGGAATGGCAGTTGGAATTGTAAAAAACGATACTTTAATTTTTGCTAAAGGCTTTGGTATAAGAGAAATTGGCAAACCTGAAAAAGTTGATGAAAATACTATGTTTGGCATTGCCAGTAACACAAAAGCATTTACAGCAGCTGCTCTTGCAACTTTAGTTGATGAAGGAAAAATTAAATGGGACGATAAAGTAACTGACTACATTCCATATTTTGAAATGTATGATCCATTTGTTACTCATGAAATGACAATAAGAGATTTACTTTGTCACAGAAGCGGATTAAAAACTTTTAGTGGCGATCTTGTATGGGATGCAACAACATACACAAGAGAAGAAATTATCAGAAGAATAAAATATTTAAAACCTGTATACAGTTTCAGAAGTCATTACGGTTATTCAAATTTAATGTTTTTAACAGCAGGTGAAATTATTCCCAAAGTTACAGGTAAAAGTTATGATGAATTTATAAAAGAAAAGTTTCTTGAACCTTTAGGAATGAAAAACACAAATACAACAATAAAAAAACATACCGAATATAAAAACCTAGCAATACCTCATGCAAAAAATAACGGAAAAATTGTTCCTGTAAAATATATTAGCTGGGATAATATTGCACCAGCCGGCGGAATAAATTCTACAGTAAATGACATGAGTAAATGGATTAAAATGCAACTAAGTAATGGTACTTATGATAATCATGTTTACTTTACAAAGGATGCTCAAAGTGAAATGTGGTCATCACAAACTGTTGAAAACATATCAAAATTTGATGAGTATATGTTTCCTTCAATGCATTTTCATAGCTATGGTTTAGGATGGGATTTATTCGATTACCATGGAAAAAAAATCGTAAATCATAGTGGTGGCCTTGATGGAATGATATCTCAAGTGGTATTAGTTCCTGAAGAAAAATTGGGATTTGTAATTTTAACAAATAACATTAACTATCTTCCATATACATTAATGTACAGTATACTAGATAGATTTTTAACTACCGAAGAAGGTAAAGACTATAGTTCAATTTTAGTGAAGTATGTTAAGGCAAGCGAACAAAATAAAATTAAAGCTTCTGAAGAAGCAGAACAAACAAGAGATAAAAACTCTAAACCAAGTCTGGCACTTGAAAAATATTGTGGTACATATGGTGGCGACTTATATGGAAATGCAACTATTTCACTTAAAAATGGAAAATTAAATTTGCAATTTGTTCCAGCTCCTGATTTCTTTTCAGTTCTAGAGCATTGGCAATACGAAGCCTTTATTGTAGAATTTAAAAACTTCCCTTCATTGCCTAAAGGAAAAGTAAATTTTATTTTAAATCAGAATGGCGAGGTTGATGAATTTAAAATTGATGTACCTAATCCTGATTTTGATTTCACAGAACTTTCATTTAAAAAGATACAAGCTAACACTGAACACTAATGCGTGGTTTTATTTTATTAATATTTATTTTTTCTTTTTATATTTCTGAAGCTCAGATTGCAGATTCTACATTTTTAAGAATGTACAAAAATTCTGACATGATTTTTACCGGAGTATTAAAAAGTAAATATCAATTACCAGCATATAATGAATGTGCAGATGAAATAAGAATGTTACTGGAATTTGACCTTACAGAAATTCAGAAAGGCTCACGACATATGAAGATGCAAATAGAGACTTCTGACACAACATTTAAAATAAATAAAGAATATTTAGTTTTTACCAATAAAATAAAGTCACACGAAAATAAAATTTTTATTAAAACTCATTCAGAAGAGGTTTGCTTAAATTGCCCGAATCCTGGAATAAAAGCTGTTTATAGAATAGTTAACAAAAGACCATTCTCTACTATTAAAGAACCATTAGACCCAAATAATTTAATCCCACAGGGATGTGGATGCCACTAATTAATAAGTTTAATGTATAAAGTAAAAAGTTTAAGGTTTAAAAGTATAAAGTTAAATAGGTTAGTTTTAAAATTATATTTAATAAATTTGTGTAAACTATTAATTTTATGAAAAAAATACGATTTATATTTTACTACACTTTTCTGTTACTTACATTATCTTCAAGTTTATACTCACAAACACTAAATTTACCTACAAGATCAATTTTGGCAAAAAACGGGACACAAATTATTGCTACATTAACTCCATTAAGTCTAACAGCTCGCGAGGACACTATTTTTTCTCAAATTATTTCGGGCAATGTTCCTAACTTTTTAAGAAATCTTTCTGAAGTAACAACTGTTACTAATATTTCTGGAACAAATCACACAGTAAATTTTTATGTTACTCCAGATTATATGGCTTTAGGCTGTGACAGCGATTATTTCCTGTGCCCAATGACTCCTCTCCTTGCCCAACGAATCTCAGATTATATGGGATATACATTGCCAACACGAAAAATGGTAAACGATATATGGCAGGCAGCAACAGTTAAAATGGCACCACAATCAATACCTCCAAGCGCACAAATGACAACAGTTCCGGTTTTTGCAAAACATGATTCTATGGTATGGGCTCAACGTCAGCCATTGATTGCTGCACACCCACTCGGTGAACTTGTTGCAGGTGATAAAAAAGATGTTGTAATTTCAAATCAGATTTACGGAAATCCGGCACCCGGAAGAGTTGCTATTTATGGATGGCATTATCAGAATGGAACTCCTATTCAGCCTTTATATATAGGGCATGAAGAAACATACGCAGACTACAGTCACGGAATAAGATTGGTTAAAAATGAAATTCTTGTTGATGGATGTATGACTACAGTTCAGAATATTTTACAATCAACTACTTTAAACACATTGTTAAGTGACGAAGGTGTTATTTCTGTTCCTCGTTATCCTGTAACAAATATTTCAGTTGCAAAACCTATTTCATTTTGTGTGCTAAATCAGGCACAGGGAGTAATTAGAATTAAAGTAAAAGCAGATTCAAATATTATTGGGTATAATGTTAGTATAAGTAATGATGGAAAATGTTTTGATTTACCATCATATTATAACTCCTCACAATTCGACATTTCGGGATTAATTCCGGATAGTATTTATTTTGTTAAGATTGCCGCCGTAGGTGTAAATGGTGGAGTTTCTTCATATTCAGAAGTACTTGGTGCAACAACATCCGGAACACATTATCCTCATTATTTAGTAATTAATGCTTTTGACAGAACAACAAGCGGAAATACTTTTGATTTTATTCGTCAGCATGGAAGATCTTTGAAAAATAATAATCTGTTTTTCTCAAGTGCAACAAACGAAGCAATAACAGATTCATTAGTTTTACTTGATGATTTTAATGCTCTTGATTATATTGTTGGTGAGGAAAGTACAGTAAATGAAACATTCACTGATCAGGAACAATTAATGCTTAAAAACTCTCATGTTCCTTATTTTATTTCAGGTTCAGAAATTGGCTGGGATTTAGATCACCTGGGATCAGTTTCCGACAAGGATTTTTATCACAATTATTTATATGCAACATATCTGGAAGATGCACCTAATAATCAGGCATCTACATATTATGACGCAACTTTTGCCGGTCCACTTCAAATGAACACTTCTTTTTCTTACGACAACGGAACCCATGGAACATATGATGTAAGATACCCTGATGTAATTACACCAAATGTTATGGGAACATGGTACGGAGAATCAATAGCTCATTTTAATGCATTTCCATTAAAAAGTGCAGGAAGTTTTGCATGGAACCAAATGGTATATCTTACAATTCCTTTCGAAACCATTTACCCCGAAAGTAAAAGGGATTCCATTATGAACTGGGTTCATACCATATTTTTCCTGATGGTTTCAGCTGATGAAACAAGTGCAAATATTCCAGAATTTGAAATTTTTCCAAACCCAGCATATAATGTTACAACAATGTGCATTAATTCTGAAAAAGATAAATTAATTCAATTACAAATCATGTCAATTGATGGAAAAATAATCGCTTCTGAAAATATCATACTAAATGTTGGTAAAAATAAAATAGATTATAGCTTAAGTAAATTTTCTGAGGGTATTTACCTGGTTTCCATTAAAGGAGCAGAAATTAATGTTACAAAAAAATTGATTATCTCGAGATATTAACGTGAGTTCGATATAAAATAATAGAATACCTAGTTTTGTTACATTGAGTTGATTTTCGAAGAAAAATTGTATCGAAATGAACAAAACGACTAGTTTTCGATACGAAATTCAGAAAGAATTTCACTCAAACTAGCATCGTTTTCTTATATCAAACTCACGTTAATTAATAAATATACAAACCAAACTAACTTCGTTGATAAAAGTTCTTCGTATCACTTCGTTAGACTTAGATTTAAAAAGTAAAGAAGATCTTTTACTTACTTCTATGTTCTCGCCTGAAATATTATTCTTTAATCAGTTTGCTGACAAAAATATTATTACTAGTCCTTACTTTTAACAAATAAATACCTTTTGGCTTATCGGTAATATTAATTGATAAATTGTCGTCATTTTGCTGTTTAGAATAAATTACTTCTTTTCCAAGTAAATCAGTTATTACAATTTCTTTAACATCAGTATTAATAATAAGATTATAATTACCATTTGATGGATTAGGGAAAACAATAAATGGGTTTACATTATCAATATTATTTATTTCAGTTAGTCCAACACATGTAATAATTGCTTGCCATCCTGTTCCTGTAACACCTTCATCTGCATGAAACTTAAAAGTAAGTGCACCTGACAGATCTGTTGAAGTAACAATACCAGGAGAATTTGTCCCACAATATGTTCCGATTAAAGGCGAAGAAGTATTTAATCCATTATAAATTTTCAAATAGTCGTAACCACAATTCACATAATCTTCAATATCAAATGAAGAGAAAGTTGCTTTAACTGGATTACTTGAAGAAGGCGCTGTAAACGTTGTTATATAATCTGTTAAATTACTATAATTTGACGCATATCCACCAGCATCATAAAATAATGCAGAGCAAGTCGAAATTTGTTGATTTGCCATTATTACCTGAACTCCAATCACTATGGACTTTGTTATATATGTTGAATAAGTCCCGTCTGAAATTAAGAATTTTAAATCTATCACTGTTCCTAAAGGTGTTCCAGCAGCAATTGTAATATTGTGCACAACAGGAATTGTTTGAGAAATATTAATAATTCCAGCATTAAAAACCGGACTATTTACTGTAACAAATCCTGCATTTATACCGATGGCAGTACATGTTATTGTTGTATTAGCTGAATTTAACTGACCAAAATTACTTGCATTAATATTAATATTGCCAGATTCGCCAGGCTCAAGAAATCCGTTAGAATTTCCGTCGCCGGAAATATTAACAAATGACAGATTAAATGTTGGAGCAGCTTGTCCAGCTCCCAATTTGTATGTCATAATATTATTTACAGAACCAATATCCCAAACTCTTAAACCACTTGGGTTACCATTAAAAAATGCTGAATTTGGTGTGGTTGCAATTCCGTACTCATTGTTAAAACCGGCATGAAAACAAGCATCTGCATGATTTGTTATATCATCATTTGCATGAACAAGATAAACTTCATGATGAATTGTCTGATTATCGCCCATCCTGTCGATATGCCAAATTGTTAAGCCATTATCTTCAATCGAGAAACTTCTACCCAACTGACTTCTGTTTTTTAAAAGGAAAAATTCATTTGTATCATTCAAATTTTTATATTTATAACACGTTAAAGTATTTGCTGTATCAGAATTTAAACCATTATAATTTGTAACATCAATTACATGTCCCCAACCTGCATTTGTCCAAAAATGTGGATTTGGCGGAACCGGATTATATTCATCACCATACCAACACATTAAATCAAACCCTCCTACTCCATCAGGACCAGTATCGCTATTATATTTATAAGTATCGGGCCATTTGCCAATCATATGTCCGTTCTCATGACATACTGTAGCCAATGATAAAGGACTATTTGCAGGTGAACAATTATAATCTCCTGAAGTTACACCATCAGCAGAAAAGTTACCATAATAACCCTGATGATACCACATTCCCTGAGCCCATGTTTGAGCATAACCTGTGTACATTAAATTAATTGCCCCAATACTCCCATCAGGATTTGTAGACAATGTTGAAAAATCAAAACCGGTTGACTCAATCCAGTTTAAAGCCAATCCTAAAATTTGTTGTGCCCCTTGTGCATAAGGCATCGCCTCATAATCGGCAAAAGTAAGAGGTGCACGATAGTAACCATATACTACATTTTGATAATCAACCAAACCGCCTGAAATATCTGAATAAAATGTTCTTAGTGACCCATTGTTACCAAAATCCGAATAAGTTAAATTATTACAAAAATCAGTAAATTCAGACATAGGTAAAGTACCTTGTTCATCAGAAAAATCGACAACAATACATAACCCTTTAATATTTCCTATAACCTGATGCGGAGCAGTTTTAAAATTATTTTCAGGCTTTTTATCTAAACCTAATTTTTGTTTATTCTTCAAAATGTTATTTTCTATTGCTTTTTCAGAAAGATCAAGATGTTTTTGAAAACTAAGGTTATTTCTTAAAGTTGAAGCAATATCTTTCTTTCCTCTGTATATAATTCCTGATGAAACCAATTCAGAATTATCATTTGAAAGTACTGCATAACAAATCCAGTTTGTGTTTTTATCTCTAATCAGTGTATAACCATCAAGTCCTTCTGCACGCATGTATAGCTCTGTTCCAAATAATTTTAAATCTACAAAACTACCATCTGGTTGTTTAAATTGCTTAATCTGACCATTAAATGGAGCTGCATTTACAAATAACGGAATTGAAACAATAAGAATAAATAATAATTTTTTCATGGGTTTATTTTCTATTTCAAACTTTAGACAATGTTTAATCTGTATAAGTTGCTTCAAAAAAGCAATTCTATTTTTTTGATTTTTTTATTGCATCAATATAAATTTTCTTAATACTATTCTTCTCTTCGCGTTCACAAATAGCTTCAGCAGCCGGAATTAAATCTTTATTTATTAAAGTTTTTAATTTAATTATTTGTCCTAATGCATATGCTGCACTCCATCTCACTACTGTACCTGAATGTTCAGAATTAATTAATAAATTATTAATTGCTAACTCTAATTTATTAGGATATAAATGTGCAATGTTACCAATTACCCTTGCCGATTCCCACTTAATTCTGGGAGCTTTTTCTGTAAGAGTATTAGAAACAAAATCAAGGCAGGTTAAGTTCGAAATTTCGGAATTTGACTTAGTAGCAAATTCGAGCGACTCAATGCAAGTTGCCTTTACTGGATCTTTTGAAGTTTTTGCAAAATCAATAAGAATATTAATTTCTTTTGGATTATTTAATATCCATTTACTTAAAACTTCTGTTTTTTCTTTTGGTTTTAAACTTTTGTCGTTAAATAGATCGGAAAAATTCATTTAAGTACATTTTAAGTTGAATAAAAATACTAATTATTTATTTTATTAAACATGATAATAATATAACTTTTATATATTTCCAACATTTAGTTAACTTTGCAATCACCATTTATGTCAGACACACTAAACATATTACCTATTGATCAATGGTTTGAAGAAAAAATTCAAACACCATTAATTATTGCCGGTCCATGTAGTGCCGAAAATGAGAGTCAGGTATTAACTACTGCAGAAGCAATTGCTAAAGTCCCAAATGTTTCAATATTCAGAGCCGGGGTTTGGAAACCACGTACTCGTCCAGGAAGTTTTGAAGGTGCAGGAAAGAAAGCTTTAAAATGGCTTCAAAAAGTAAAACAAAGAACAAATCTTAAAATAGCTGTTGAAGTTGCAACTCCTGAGCATGTCAAAGACTGCTTAGATGCAGGTATTGATGTACTTTGGATTGGAGCAAGAACTACTTCAAATCCTTTTTCTGTACAACAAATTGCAGAATGCTTACATAATTGTAATTGCCCTGTACTTGTAAAAAACCCTATTAACCCCGATATTGACTTATGGATTGGTGCAATAGAAAGAATTTCACAATCCGGAATAAATAAAATTGCAGCAATACATCGTGGTTTTTTCCCTTTTGAAAAAACATCATTAAGAAATATTCCTAAATGGGAAATTGCAATTGAGTTAATGACCCGCTACCCTAACCTGCCTATGTTATGCGATCCCAGCCATATTTCGGGACATACTGATTTCATAAAAGATATTTCGCAGAAAGCATTAGACCTTACTTATGATGGTTTAATGATTGAAAGTCATATTTCTCCTACCGAAGCATTAAGCGATAAGATGCAACAATTAAAGCCTAATGAATTAAGAGAGTTATTAAATTCTTTGCATTTTAGACAAACAAGTATAAATGACATTGAGATAATTGACAAACTTGAAACTTTTCGATCTAAAATAGATTCTATCGATTATCAGTTATTGGAATTATTAATACAACGAATGAAAGTTGTTGAAGAAATAGGTATTTATAAAAGTCATAACAATATATCCATTCTTCAGCTTCGCAGGTGGAAAGAAATTATTGAAACAAGAGTTGAGCAAGGATTAAAACTTGGTCTTGACAATGATTTTATAAAGCAGGTACTTCAATTAATTCACGATGAATCGATACGAAAACAGACTGAGGTAGTTTATAAGAGTTCAGATATTAAGAAAAGCTAAAAATACACTATTTCTCTTTCTTGAATTCTGTATATATTGTTTTCAAATATTATTTTTTTAATCCAATTTCCAGTTTTATCATATTGGTATTTATATTCATAATTTATAATATCCTCACTTTTATAAGAGCCCTCTTCAATAATATTACTTTTTTCGTCATATTTAAAAACTTTCATTTTTGTGATACTTGTATCTGAGTTAAAAGTAACTTCATCAGTTACCCTATTTTGTACATCATATCTAAAAACTTTTTTCTCAATTAATGCACCCTCTTCATAAAAATTCTTTTCCTCTATAAGATTACCATTATTATCATATATAAATAAAACTCTATCGTTTATGCGAGTATTTGTTCTACTTATATTGTAATTTATAATTTCTGTTTTTTTCCCTAATGCATTATAATTCACACTATATTTTGAAGAAATTTTACCATCTGGTTTATAAATTATATTTTCAATCTGATTTCCTTTATCATCATATTTATATTCAAATTTATTTCGAATACTCCCATCTTGATTATAAGCAATAAGTTGTATTTGATTTCCTTTATCATCATATAAAAAAGCTCTTTTCAGATCAAGTTTATCCATCGAATTAAAACTAAAGTCTTCAGTTAACCTTCCTTTAGCATCATAGTTAAATGTTATTTTCTGGGAAATAGAACCATCAGAATTATAATATATTGATTCAGTTTTCAATCCATTTGAATTATAAATACTGGTATTTTTATTTTGCAAACTTCCATCTGCTTTACATACGAGATTTTCTGTGCTAAAACCTAAGTTATTGTATTGTGTAACTGAATGCCCTTGAATATTTCCCTTTTTAATATTATCTTTTGTACCGGAAGCACTATATGTTTTAACAGTTATTGATTTTATTTTTCCTTTTAGATTACTTCCAATAAGATCATTTTTTATTTTCACTTCCTGAGAAAACACCTCAATATTGGATGAAAACAGAATGCAAAATATAGTAACTAGTGTTATATAATTTGATAATTTCATTTCTTTTCAATTTAAATTATTATCAAAAATAATAATTTGTGAATTTAAAAAAAATGCAAAATTTCATGTGTGTGTACAATATTATAAATTCTTTTTAGGGCAAGACTAATTAACTATTTAATTTAGAATTAGTTAATTTAGTGTTTATTTTAAATATTGTTAGTAGCAAACTAAATAAAGATATATAGTTAAATACTAATATATTTAATCTTCTTCTTTACTTAATTAAATTAATAAAAATAAACTCAAACACTTTTTGTAACAGTAATTATTTTTGAAAAAAAAGATATAAATAATTAATTATTTTACCTGCTTTATAGTAAACTCAAAGCTTTCCATTATCTGATTTGAAAGCATTTTTTTACACGCATCAGCAATAATTGCCTCGGCAACTTCTTTAGCATCTGCTTCAAGTTCGATAGTAATATGTTTACCAATTCTTACATCACCAACAGTTTTGTAACCAATATTATGCATGCTTTGCAAAACAGCTTTACCTTGTGGATCTAAAAGAGCCTTTAAAGGCATTACATTAATTTCAGCAAGAAATTTCATATTGTAATTATTTGTATTTCAATTATTAGCAAAAAATCATTTTATGGTTTAAATATAGATATTTAAATTAAAAAGGAAAGAAAAATATTTGAAATTTATGTATAAAAAATAATTCATAAAATTTTAGTATTTTTAGTTTATGAAAAATCCATTTTCAGACGATATATATAAAAAAAGAAGATTCCCAAAGGAATTTCCTATACGCGGTGAATATTTCCGCGACCAAACAGCAATTCTCCATTCTATGGAGTTCAGAAGATTAAAGCATAAAACTCAGGTATTTTTCGCCCCTGAGAATGATCATGTTTGTACAAGAATTGAACACGTTTTGCACGTTGCAACAATTTGCGCTTCAGTATGTAAAGGTTTAAACAAATATGGCTGGCAACTTGATACCGAAATGGCTTATGCAATTGGTCTCGGACATGACTTAGGTCATGCTCCATTCGGTCACACCGGCGAGGAAGCATTGTGTGAAGCACTAAATAAGCCACATTCATTTATTCACGAGATTCACAGTTATAAAATTGCCGAATATTTAGCACAGGATGGTTTAGGTTTAAATTTAACTTATGGTGTTTTAGATGGTATAATTAGTCACTGCGGCGAAAAATTTGAACGTTCCATTTCTCCATCTCATTCTTTAAAAAATCTTGATGAAATTAGCGACAGAGCAAGTATTCCAAACTCTTATGAAGGCTGTATAATGCGTTTTGCTGATAAGATTGCATATTTAGGTCGCGACCTTGAAGATGCTTTTATGGTAGAAGATTTTATTAATGCTAAAGATGTTCCCGAGAAAATTGCAAAAAGACTTGGTAATAAAAACGGTGAAATAATAAATCACCTTGTTATGGATTTAATAGAAAGCTCCAAAGACACAGATGAAATAAGACTTTCAGATGAGTATTTCGAATTAATGAATGAACTTAAAATTTTTAATTATAAGTATATTTACAATAATAACAAAATGCTTGAATATGGTAAATTTTGTAAAAATATTATTAAAACATTATTCGAACATTTTAATTTGTTATTAATTAAAAACGGAAATGAATTTAATAAATATAAAATTCTTAATCTTAAACTAGACAGATCGTTTGGAGCTTATATTGAGAGAATGAACAATTATTATATTCAAACAAGTGAAAGCAATGAACAAATTATTGTAAATTTTATTGCTGGCATGACCGACCATTATGCAATGGAGGCTATGAGGCAAATTTCTTTACCTAAACCAATTGCGTTTATTAAATAACATAATGCTATAATTCTGCTATCTGCGTTTTGTTACCGGTTACCTTCTGATTAATGTTAACCATTACTTTTGCATCGGTAGGTAAAAACACATCCACTCTGGAACCAAACTTAATAATTCCAATTTGTTCGTTAAGCTGGTATTCGGTTTCTTTACTTGCATATGAAACAATACGGCGGGCAAGTTTACCTGCAATTTGTCTCATTAAAATTTCTACATTATCTTTTGTTTTAAAAACTGTAGTAAAGCGTTCATTTTCTTCAGAAGCTTTAGGTTTCCAGGCTACCATATATGTACCCGGATGATACTGCAAATATTGCACTTTACCATTTACAGGAACCCAATTAATATGAACATTTAATGGAGACATAAAAATTGAAACCTGTTTTCTGTAATCGTTAAAATATTCTTTTTCAAAAACATTTTCAATTACCACAACTTTACCATCAGCAGGAGCATATATTTTATTATCATCACCAATTAAAACTCTTTTTGGTACCCTAAAAAAGTAAACAACTAAACCCCATACTGCTATTGATGCAGCTAAAACAGTTAACTTAATTATTAAAAAACCTTCGATAAAATAATCTATTCCGGAATTTAACAATAATAAAAATACAAATACTACTAATATACTATTATAGCCTTCTTTATGAATTTTTGCTGAGGAAACTTTTTTGAGGTTTTCTGCCATGTTTGATTAAAAATTTTTGCAAATAAACGAAATTAAAAAAGAGATTGCAAATACACAAAAGTAATTGGTGCAGCAATCAGCACACTATCAAAACGATCAAGCATTCCACCATGCCCAGGCAGCATTTTTCCTGAATCTTTTATATTTAAACTTCTTTTAAAAAGTGACTCTACCAAATCGCCAAATGTTGAGAATAATACTATTAATACAGCTAATATCATCCATTGATACCATAATAAGGTTGGAAACATTAAAGGAAATAAAACTGAAAGTCCGATTGTAAATGCTGCACCACCAATTGCACCCTCCCATGATTTTTTTGGTGAAACGCGTTCGAATAAACGATGTTTGCCAATTGCAATACCCACCAGATAAGCAAAAGTATCATATATCCAGATGAGAATAAAAAAACCAAGTAAAAAATAAGGGCTATAAAAAACTGTTTTGTTTGGATTTAAAAAATCCATATAATTCACAGAATTATTTATAACATCCTCAGCATTAGCAGCTATCTCAACTTCAGAAATGTCAATACCGCTTCTGAATACAAAATAATTAAGCATTGCAAAAGGAACAGCAACATAAATTAATCCCAGATAAGTATATGCAAGACTGGCTAATGGGCGTTTATGAAATAAATATAATTCATTAATCATAAACAAAATAAAAATAGGAATAAAAATTACAAAGTATCGTAACTGAATAAAATCAACTGCATATAAAAAATTAAAAGTAAAAAACAACCAACCAGTAAAAATTCCCAGTATTACCTGAGGTTTTGCTGAAGTATGCTTTGAAATACCATAAAATTCAATCATTGACAGAATAAGTATAACACTAAACAGTAAATAGAATGTTATACTTCCTAACAATATTGACGATACTAAAACAATTACAAAAAGTGCCCCTGTTAGAGCACGTTTTAACATACTATTCAATTTCGATTCCTTTTAATATTACATGTGTATTTGCTAGATCTTCCATTTTTACATACAATTCAACTTCACCAATTAAGAAATTACTATCCTTCTTATTCATAACAACGCTTTCAATTTTTTCATTTTTAAGAATAAGCTTTGCTCTTTCACATAGATTTTCGTCAGTTGTTTTAAATACAAAAACCCAATTTTCATCAATTTCCTTTTTCATAATATTTTATTTTTCTTCGTGAGTTTCACTAACACTAGACTCATTAGTTTCCTGGTTATTATCCAATACTGTAATTTCAACCTCTTTTGGTTTATTATTAGCAACAGATTTACTAACATATGCTTCCTCAGCTTCATATGGTCTTTTACCAAAAATAATTTCAAGATCATCGCTAAAAATTACTTCCTTTTCCAAAAGCAGATTACCTAACTTGTCGAGTTTTTCTTTATTTTCTAGGAGTAATTTTTTTGCTCTTGTATATTGTTCTTCAATAATCTTCTTTACTTCTGAATCAATCTTTTCTGAAGTCTTTTCACTATATGGTTTCGAAAATGCAAAATCGGTCTGACCTGATGAATCGTAAAAACTTACATTACCAATTTCACCACTCATTCCAAAAAATGAAACTAAAGCATAGGCTTGTTTTGTAACCCTTTCAAGATCATTTAATGCACCTGTAGATATTTTGCCAAATGTTATTTCCTCAGATGCTCTTCCACCAAGTGTAGCACAAAGCTCGTCTAAGATTTGCTCCAAAGTAGTAATTTGTCTTTCATCAGGTAAATACCATGCAGCACCTAAAGATCTTCCACGAGGAATTATTGTAACTTTTACCAAAGGACTTGCATGTTCTAACAACCAGCTAATGGAAGCATGACCAGCTTCATGAAAAGCAATAGTTTTCTTTTCTTTTATTGTAATAATCTTAGAACGTTTTTCAAGACCGCCAACAATTCTATCAATAGCATCTAAGAAATCTTGTTTTTCTACTGCTTTTTTTTCTGTTCTTGCAGCTATTAAAGCAGCTTCATTACATACATTTGCAATATCAGCACCGCTAAAACCAGGAGTCTGACGTGATAAAAATTCTACATCAAGATTTTCATCAAATTTTATTGGTTTTAAATGCACTTTAAAAATATCCCTACGCTCATTCAAATCGGGTAATTCAACATGTATTTGTCTGTCAAAACGACCTGCACGAACAAGTGCTCTGTCTAACATATCAGCTCTGTTTGTAGCTGCAAGTATAATTACTCCGGTATTAGAATCAAAGCCATCCATCTCAGTTAAAAGCTGGTTAAGAGTGTTTTCACGTTCATCGTTTGAACCGAAATTAGGATTTTTACCACGAGCTCTGCCTATCGCATCAATTTCATCTATAAAAATTATACAAGGAGCTTTTTCTTTTGCCTGTTTAAAAAGGTCGCGTACACGTGATGCACCAACACCAACAAACATCTCGACAAAATCAGAACCTGAAATTGAGAAGAAAGGCACATTAGCTTCACCTGCTACTGCTTTTGCAAGTAATGTTTTACCAGTTCCCGGAGGTCCTACAAGTAAAGCTCCTTTAGGAATTTTACCGCCAAGTTCAGTATATTTTTTAGGATTTTTAAGAAAATCAACAATCTCACGTATTTCAACTTTAGCTTCCTCCAATCCTGCAACATCCTTAAAATCAATTTTTACATGCAAAGTATCTTTATCAAACATTTTAGCTCTTGATTTCCCGATACTAAATATCTGGCTACCACCAGAACCTCCAGACATTTTACGAAAAATAAATATCCAAATAAGTACAATTATTATAAGAGGCAGCAACCAGGTTAGCATATCACCAAATACATCCTTACGGGTTTCGTAATCGGGTTTTATCTTTTCAGTTGAATCTTTTTGTATTTCTGTAAGTTGTTCTTCAAAACCTCTGCTATCACCTATATTAAATGTATATTGAGGTCCTTTCTTTGAAGCGGTTTTATATTTTTCTTTTACTAATGAATCTTTCTTCAAATAAATTTCAACTTTCTTATCGTTAACAATAAGTATTTTGTCTACATCACCATCTTTAAGCATTGTGTCAAAATCCTTACGTCTGGTTTCTTTTGCACCACCACCATCAATTGTAGGGAAAAAGTATGTACCAATAAAAATAGCCAGAATAAGTCCGTAAACCCAATATATATTGAATTTGGGTTTTAATTTATTTCCTTTTTTAATATTATTATTTTCTTCCATTACTTTAAATTCAATTAAAAATTTTACTCATCTGATGCATGGTGCGTAATTGTTGCATCTGCCCACAACCCTTCAAGATTATAATACTCTCTGAAAGAAGTTTCCAAAACATGAACAACAACTGACACATAATCAATAAGAACCCATTGTGAGTTTGTTAAACCTTCTTTTGAAAATGGTTTTTCGGCAAGTAATATTCTGACATTATCTTCAACACCTCTGGCAATTGACTGAACATGAACATTTGAATCGGCATTGCAAATAACAAAGTAATCGCAAACTCTTGATGTAATTTCTCTTAAATCAACAACAACAATATCTTTACCTTTTTTCTCTTTTACTGCGTCAATTATTGATTCTAATAGTGCAGGCTTGCTTGTCTTTTTAGTAGATTTAGTAATTTTCTTCACAATGATATTATCCTTAAATTATGCAAAGGTAACTAATAAATTTAGTTTTTAAATCAAAACTATGAAAAGCGCATTTTATATCACTTTTCTGACGAAAAACTGACAAAATATATGTTTTTTAATTATTTTTTTGCATAACTTTAAACTTTCTTAAACGAAACATTAATTAACATTATTCTATTGATAATCAAAATAAAACAGTAATGAGCGAAGTAAAAAACGTTGTTGAATTGGAAGATGCTGTAATTAAATTTGTAGGTGACTCTGGTGACGGAATGCAACTTTCCGGTACTTTGTTTGCCGATACAGCAGCTTATGATGGTAATGATCTTACTACTTTTCCGGATTATCCGGCTGAAATCAGGGCCCCACAAAATACTATAGCTGGTGTTTCTGGTTTTCAAATCCATTTCGGAAGTAAAAAAATTCTTACTTTCGGTGACATTTGCGACACTATTGTAGCTTTAAACCCAGCTTCATTACGTGCAAATTTAAAATGGACCAAGAAAGAAACAATTATTATTACAGATTCTGATGCTTATGATGATTCTGCTTTAGAGAAATCAGGTTACAAAACAAATCCGTTAACTGACGGTAGTTTAAAAGATTTTAAAATTATTTCTGCACCATTTACTACTTTAATTAAAGAGTGCATTAAAGATTTAAATATTGATGTTAAGACCACATACAAAAGTCGTAACATGTTTGCCTTAGGTGTTGCATTTAAACTTTACGGAAAGACTTTAGATCATACCTTTCATTATTTAGAAAAGAAATTTGCAACAAGACCACAAATTGTTGAAATGAACAAAAGAGTTGTAAAAGCAGGATTTGATTGGGCTGCAACTAATCCACAACTTGAATGTTTATATAATATTCCAAATGCAAAAATGGAAAAAGGACGTTACCGTAACATTACAGGAAACGTTGCTACAGCTTGGGGATTAATTGCTGCTGGTGAAAGAGCAGAAAGACCGTTATTCCTTGGATCATATCCTATCACTCCTGCTACCGAAATCCTAATGGAAATTGTTAAATATAAATCATTAGGTGCAAAAGTATTTCAGGCAGAAGACGAAATTGCAGGTATTTGTTCAGCAATTGGTGCTAGTTATACTGGTTCTCTTGCATTAACAACAACTTCTGGTCCTGGTCTTTCATTAAAAAGTGAAGCATTGGGTTTAGCTGTTATTACTGAACTTCCTTTAGTAATTGTAAATGTTCAACGTGGTGGTCCATCAACAGGATTACCTACAAAATCTGAACAATCAGATTTATATCAGGCACTTTATGGCAGAAATGGTGAATGTCCATTAATCGTAATGGCTGCATCATCTTCAGCAGATTGTTTTTACAGTGCTTTTGAAGCAGCTAAATTAAGTGTTGAGCACATGACTCCGGTTATTTTATTAACCGATGGTTCATTAGGTAATGGTTCAGAATTATTTAAAATTCCTGATACTAAAGATTTACCAAAAATTACAGCTCCACTTGCAAAAGCAAACGATCCTAATTACAAACCTTATAACCGCGACGAAAAAACACTTGCTCGTCAATGGGCAATTCCCGGAACAGAAGGATTACGTCACAGAGTTGGTGGTTTAGAAAAAGAAAACGGAATTGGTACTGTTTCTATGGATCCTATTAACCATGAATTAATGGTTGGATTAAGAGCAGAAAAAGTTCAGCGTGTTGCAAATTATATCGACCCACAAGAAGTATATGGTGATCAGGAAGGCGACTTGCTAATTGTTAGCTGGGGCGGAACAAAAGGTGTAATCAGAGATTCTGTTATTGAAATGAAAAAAGAAGGCTATAAAGTTGGTCATGCTCATTTCAAACATATTATGCCTCTTCCAAAAAACACAACTGAGATATTCGGAAAATTCAAGAAAATTATTGTTTGCGAATTAAACAGCGGACAATTTGTAGGTTATTTGAGAATAACTCACCCTGAATTTAAATACAACCAGGCAAACAAAGTTCAGTCATTGCCATTTATGATTCACGAATTAAAAGAAAAATATTACAAATTACTTGAGAAATAACAACCATGGAACAAATATTAAATACAATTGAACGTAGTAACGTTGAGCTTACTAAAGAAGATTTTGTAAGCGATCAGATGGTAAAATGGTGTGCAGGTTGTGGCGCTCATGCTATTCTTGCAGCTGTTGCAAATGTTTTCCCAAAAATCGGATACCGTAAAGAAAACTTTATGATGGTTTCCGGTATAGGATGCTCTTCACGTTTTCCATACTATGTAAACACTTATGGATTCCATGGAATTCACGGTCGTGCAAATGCAATTGCTTCCGGTGTTAAAATTTCTAATCCTAAACTTTCGGTATGGGTAGCAACCGGCGACGGTGACTCAATGGCAATCGGTGGAAATCATTTTATTCATACTATTCGTCGTAACATTGACTTAAATATCATTTTGTTTAACAATATGATTTATGGTTTAACAAAAGGTCAATACTCTCCTACTTCACCTATGGGATCTGTTACAAAAACTTCCCCACAGGGAACAATTGAACATCCATTTAATGCTGGTGAATTAGTAATTGGTGCACAGGGAACATTCTTTGCAAGAGTACCTGATAACAATATAAAATTAATGACAGAAGTTATGTTCGAGGCTGCTCGTCATGACGGTACTTCTTTAGTTGAAGTATTACAAAACTGTATTATTTATAATGATAAAGTACATGCACCTATTACTTCAAAAGACACAAGAGAAGATAATCAACTTGTATTAAGAAATGGCGAACCAATGTTATTTGGTGCCGGTAACAAAAAAGGTATCAGATTAAACCAAACCCGTTTGGAAGTTGTTACAATTGGTGAAAATGGAATTACTGAAAGTGATATTTTAGTTCATGATCAATTTCAGCAAGATCCCGGAATTCAATTAATGCTTGCAAAAATGGCTCCACCACTTTATCCTGTTGCAATGGGAGTTATCCGTTCAGCAATGTATCCAACTTATGACGATATGGTTGAAGACCAGATTACATATGCAAAAGCTAACTCAAAAATATTAACCGTTAATGATTTATTAAATAGCGGCGATACTTTTGAAGTAAAATAACAAATAGCTCAATTCAAATAAAAAAAGCACGCTTTGCGTGCTTTTTTTATTATACACAAAGCGTCATTGCGAGCTTGACACCAATGTCATTGACTTAAGGAAATGTAATTTTTTTAATCCATTTGCTTACTTCTCGATACGCTTTGCTTCCGTCGCGGCGAACGAAGTTGCAAATAGAAATTGTTCCTCAGCCGCTATGCGGCTGAGGAACAAGCTAGAATGCTAGTTCGAGTTCAATCGAGAACTACAGGGAGTTTTAGCTTAAGTCAATGACATTGGGCTTGACACGCAATCGACTTAAATAATTGTAGCATTTGTTATTATATTTCAAAATAAGATTGCGGATCAAGCCCGCAATGATGGAATATTATTTACCATTTGTTATAAGAAAACACAACCTCGGGACTTTTTCTTATTTTCTTTCTTTGTAAATAATTTTCTTCGGCGTAACCTAATGTTATTACTACACCTATTCTTTTTGATTTAGGGACATTTAATAATTCCATTATTTTAGGTTCATCAAACCAACCAATCATACAAGTTCCTAAACCAAGTTCGGTTGCCTGAAGACAAATATGTTCTGCAGTAATACCTAAATCAGTCCATTCAAAATCCTTATGTTTTAACTTGCCTGCAAGCCTTGTAAGCAACTTAGGACGTTCAATTACGATAACAATCAATACAGGAGCCTGTTTTGCGAATTTATTTATTGGCAACCCTCCGTTTGTTGTTGCATCTGCAACTTTTAAACATAATACAGGTTCATCAACTACTATAAATCGCCATGGTTGTGAATTACTTGCAGAAGGCGCTAAACGACCAGCCTCCAGACATTTTAATACTAATTCATTTTCAACCGGTTTTGATGAGTATTTTCTAACACTCTGTCTGGTTTTTACAAGTTCAAGAAAATCCATTAAATTACTCTCTCATATCGTTTACTTCAACCTTAGGGTACTTTGTTTTATCAAAAGTAAACATTGCATCTGCCATTTCTTTATCAGTTTCCATTTTAATAACTTCAATAAGATAATCAGTACCATCTTTTCCAAATCTTTTCATGCTAAAAATCTGCATTTTGGTTTTATCTATTTTCAAAGTTATTTTTGTAAAATCTTTTTTCAAATCAATAGGATAAAGCTCAATTTCGTATAAAGCACGTGCATTTTCAAATTTTTCACCAATATACTTTATTTTATATCCTTTTTCATAAATGGTAAACATTTTAGCTGGATTTAATGAGCTATCATCATTTGGATCTGGTGTTGTAATATTAACCTCATTGGCATCTTTCATATATGTCCATTGGGTTTTTCCGTCATTAAAAATATTTGAAGCAGCTAAATCTGCTTTATATTTATTTCCTTTTATCCATATTTTGCCTTTCTTAGAATCTTTTGTTTTTTCCTGTTTGCTTTCCACTACTATTCCAAATTCAGCTTCAATAGATTTATAAGCTTTTGTTTTTGCAGAAACCTGATCAAGTATAGATTTTGCCTTAGGATCTACTGCCTGATATGTTGCAGCAGTTTTATTATTTTGACTTATTAAATTAAATGAAAACACTAAAACTAAGCCTGTTGAAAACAATAAATGCTTTATCATAATATTAAATTATTTTAATTTATACCCAACTGATTCAAATATTGGTCCAAAGAATTTAAATCGTTATATAACACCTGACGAGCCTTGCTACCTTCATATTGTCCAACAATTACGGCAGCTTCTAACGGATCGATAAGTCTTCCTCCTCTTGTATCTCCAATAGAAAATCTTCGTTGAATTAATGAAGTACTTCCCTGTTGATTTTGTACTATTAACCTTGCCGCATCAGCAAAAAGTTCATCTTTTTTATTAGGATCAAAGCCTTCACTCGACAAACCCTCGCCTTCTTCAGGAATCTCAGGTAAATATAAAGGATGAGTAGGACTTTGCTGTTTTGCAATAAATTCTGTTAGTTTTGTTATTTCAGGTGAGTCAATAAATGCACATTGAACACGAACTAAGTCTCCACCAAGAGAAATTAACAAATCTCCTCTTCCAATTAACTGATTTGCACCTGGAGAATCAAGAATAGTACGTGAGTCAATCATTGATGAAACTCTAAACGCTAATCGTGATGGAAAATTAGCTTTAATAGAACCTGTAATAATATTTGTTGATGGGCGCTGAGTTGCAATAATTAAATGTATTCCAATTGCTCTTGCAAGCTGTGCAATTCGTGCAATAGGATCTTCAATATCTCTTCCTGCTGTTTGAATAAGATCAGCAAACTCGTCAATTACAACTACTATATATGGTAAGAACCGGTGTCCTTTGTTAGGAT
>JACREQ010000043.1 GCA_016218155.1 Bacteroidia bacterium | reverse complement strand
TAATATCTATATGAATTTGTTCGCTGCAAAAGGATACGGAGGTCTAAATCGGTTCATAAGCCATTAACTTTGTTAGCGCGAAGTTCACCTCCGGTCCTTTTAAAATTAATAAAAATTTAACTTAGACAAATCTAAAGGTTACCTGCAAGGCGTACAAAAAAACTCAGGACAACAAAGATTTTGACTTGTAATTAAAACCAAAGTCTTTTAGACTTAATATTTAAGTGAAACATTTGGTTCTTATAATATTACGATTTTTCACACAAATGTATTATCTTTGTATTAAGAAATAATTTTAAAAATAGGTTATGGCAATAATTTCAATGTTTTACGGTATTATTATCTCCATGTATTATTTGGACAATAAACAGCATAATTTGCCTCATATTCATGTGAAATATCAAGACGAAGAAGCCGTTATTTCAATTATTGATGGTCAATTATTGGAAGGGACTTTGAAGACTAATAAAATGAAACTTGTTCAAGCATGGGTTGAAATACATAATGACGAATTAATGGCTGACTGGGAATTAGCTATTAAAGGTGAAACTATTTTTAAAATAGATCCATTAAAATAATACATTATGAATCCAAGAGTAATCAATGTAAAACCAGAGCAGGACTTTAATCTTTTAATTACTTTTAGTAACGGAGAAGTTAAAAGTTTTGACGTTAAACCATATTTAGGAATTGGACTTTTCAAAGAATTAAAGGACGTGAGTTTATTTAATTCAGTAAAACCATTTCTGGGAAGTATTCAATGGTCTAATGGCATTGACCTTTGTCCTGACACTTTATATTTGGAAAGCAAATAGAGTTTTATCGTCATCACTTTAATGACGAAAAAACGCCCAGCAGGTAACACAAGCATGGCAAAACCTGGGCGGGCGGTGCAACTTGACAAAATTAACAAATTACAAACCTCCCCGCTCCTTGACAAAATCTGCAGCTAATCGCCCAGATTTTCCAAGCGCAAACCGTTATGGCCAAGTTTTAAAAATGATTCTTTATATGCTTAAATGGACTTAAAAAATAGAAACATGAAAAACATTTTCTTCTTCATTTGTTTTATATTTATCTCAACCTATACATTTTCACAATGGACATGGATAAATCCTATACCTCAAGGCAATCCATTATATTCGATATGTTTTACAGATAGCAATACAGGTTTTGCAGTTGGTAATACTGGTACAATAATCAAAACTATCGATGGTGGAGTTACATGGACAATTTTGTCAACTGGAACTTCTAATAATTTAAATGCTGTTTTTTTTACTAGTGCAAATACCGGTTATGCCGTTGGGAGTGGTGGTATAATTATTAAAACAAATGATAATGGTATAACATGGACTAATCAGGTTAGTGGCACAACTTGGGGATTAATTGCAGTTACTTTTACAGATTCAAATACTGGTTTTGCTGTTGGTGGAAATGGTACTATTTTAAAAACCATAAACGCTGGTAATTCTTGGACAATAATACCAAGTGGGACAACTGAAAATCTAACTTCAATTTACTTTACAGATGCAAATACTGGGTATATTGTTGCAAATTATAAAATTTATAAAACAATTAATTCTGGTAGTTCATGGTCATTACTAACAAGCTTCACAAGTTATATGTTTAATTCAATCTACTTTACAAGCCCAGACACAGGTTATCTTGCAGGCTATCATGGAATAATATTAAAAACTGTAAATGCTGGCAATACATGGACAGCATTATCCTGTTTAATTGACACCCCTTTATATTCAATTCGTTTTGTAAACTCAAATATAGGCTTTGCCATCGGAATGGGTGGAAGAATTCTTAAAACTATTGATGCTGGTACTTCATGGTCATTATTATCTACAGGTTATTATTCTTCATTAAAGTCTATCTTTTTTATAAACTCTAATACGGGATATGTGGTAAGTGATAATGGTACTATTCTAAAAACAATTGATACTGGAAATTCGTGGTTTCAAATTTCTATTGGCACTTCAAATTCATTATCTGATATAATTTTCTTGTCACCAAACTTAGGTTATTCTGTTGGAGAACAAGGAACCATTCTAAAAACAACAAATGGTATTACATGGTCAACTTTATTCTCTGGCACTTTAAATACGCTTTATTCTATTTGTTTTCCTACACTAGATACCGGTTATACGGTTGGCTGGAATGAAATAATTCTTAAAACAGTAGATGCAGGTAATACTTGGACTCAATTAGCTTGTGGAACCTCTAATATTAATGGATTGTATTCTGTATATTTTACGAATTCAACAACTGGTTATGCAGTTGGTGATGCCGGTAAAATAATAAGAACATACAATGGAGGAATTAACTGGACAGCATTACCAAGTGGTACAAATAAAGATTTATTGTCAATAAATTTCACAGATTCTAATACAGGTTATGCAGTAGGTGTAGATGGTATAATTCTCAAGACTGTTAATGCTGGTGATTCTTGGACTTTACTTTCAAGTGGCACCTCTATTTTTTTACTTTCAGTATATTTTCTTAATTCGGATACAGGCTTTGTAAGTGGTGGTGGTGGTATAATTCTTAAAACTATAAATGCTGGGAATTCATGGACTGCTTTAACAAGTGGTACAACAAATCAGTTGTATTCAATTTATTTTACTGATGAAAATAATGGTTTTATCGTTGGACAATGGGGAACAATTCTCAAGACTATTAATTCGGGATTAACTTGGTCAACATCATCGGTTCCAACAATGAATGGTTTGCTTTCAGTCTACTTTACCGACAATACTACAGGTTATACAGTTGGTGATAATGGGACAATATTAAAAACCACAAATGGTGGAACCACTTTTTATGAAGAAAATCAAAATTTTAATTCTGAAATAAGTTTTTATCCAAACCCCTCAAATGATAAAATCACTATTTCAAATAATAAGACTTCCACATTAACTGTTGTAAGTGTTTTCAATATTCAAGGTAAACAAATTATTGAAAAATATTTTCAAAATCAAAACACTATTGAAATTGATGTAAGTAAACTTGTAAATGGAATATATTTAATAAAAATACAAACGGACAACAACGTAGAAACAAAGAAGCTAATAATTAAATGACACCTTTTCATTGACTAAAAAAACCAGGCCATAACACACGGTTAAAATTTAGCAGGCTGTTATGGGCAACTTGACAAATATAACAAGGTTCAAATATTTTAGCGGTTTGACAATCACTGCAAGTAAAAGCCTGCCAAATTCAACCGCAAACCGTTAGGTGCTATAAGTGAAAAAAAACAAATCCGAGAATTGTGTTAATCATAAAAACTGTTTGCAACTTGACAAAATTAAAATCACATATCTCCTTGACACGTTGTTGCGACTAGACGATTTTAAACAGTTTTTTAATGTTTACAAAAATATTCACCAACAAAAAATAAATTCGGACTTTTTTTATTAGTTTTAAATTTCGTATGACTCAATTAATTAATAAAATATCCCTGACCTCACACGCGTTGGATTTTAATATTCAATCTCGGTTCTCGTTGACGCAATTTACAGACTGCATATTTCGCACCTCGTTGACATCAATGTTGGTTCACATTGACATCAACTACTTACAGCACCTAACACTACCTTAACATAACTGGGCGGGCGGTGGTTCCTTGACAGCAGTAACAAAATACAAACACCCCAGCGGCTTGACATCCACTAGGGCTAATCGCCCAGCTATGTCAAGCTCCATCCGTTATAGGCAACCGTAAAAAAAGACTTACTAAATGAATAAAGTAATAAATTAAATTTAAATTAACATGAAGAATATACTTATTTTAATATTGCTATTAATCCTAAACAGTAATCTTTTTGGACAATATGTATATATTAAATTATTAAATCAATCAAATGAAAATAAAACTAGAATTATTAAAGGAAAGTCTACGACTGAAATTTCTATAGATTATCAGACAAAAGTTGATACAATCAATAATGTTAGAACAGTAATTTCTACATTTGGAAACTTAACAGAAGTTTGTAAAGACTCTATAAAACTATTTACAACTGATTATAACACATATCTATTCTACCCTGATTCGAGTGTAAATATTACTGACACAATCACAATTTGTAAAAAAGATATTTGTAGAATTGGAGTAAGTAAATCAGGCGGTAATCCTTTTTCTACGATTAGTGTTTCAGGAATTGTTTCAGCATTAATTGTAGCACCACTTATTTCAATTGACTATAAAAATGGCGAAATTAATGGCGACCAATATTTTCGCGTTGCTGGTATTTCAACAGTTGTATCTATAATTTGCTTACCACTTCTTTCGACTGTAAATAAACATTATTGGATAATAAATAAAGCCAAATCAAAGAAAAGACTTTGGAGAATTGAATAAATTAAAATTGCATCAACTTGACAAAATAAATACGGCAGCCTATAACACCACCTACGAAAACAACGAGCAGTTATGTGCAACTTGACACTTATAACATTATTCAATATTCTTAGCGGTTTGACACCGACTGCAAGTAAATGCTCGTCGTTCCGTAGCTTAAAACGTTAGGGGCAAGCTATAAAAGAAATCCAATGAATAAAATAATTAAACTTTTTTTGTCTTTTATGTTCTTGACTTTTTTTACAAAAGGACAAAATGTAATATTTTTTGATTCTGGAATTAAGAATTTAAATATAAGCTCAGATTTTAAAATATATAAAGGTAATTTGTGGCAAATAGATCCTTCAGTAAAATATGGCTATAATTCTGACGATTTAAAAGCAAGAGCAAAAAAATGGTTCATTGACAAAAATACAGGATTTGAATATTATTTTTTTGATTCAACTATAATTTCATGTATGTGGATAATTGAAGATATAAATCGTAATCGAACTACATATTTTGACCAAGAACATGTTTTTGTATTTAATTCATTAAATAATACTATTATATGTGAAAAAAATAAAAACTGTGGATGTGATGTATTTACATGGGACAAAAAAATATGTGGATTCTCAAACTTTTCATTTGACAAGGAGACTGCTCAGTTTTCATTTGAGAAAAGGAAATTCATTTTCCTAAAAAGAAAAATAACATTAAATACAAATAATGGATTGAAAACAAAAAAAGAAAAATAGCCAGCCCCTAACACACGGTTAAAATTTAGCAGGCTGTTATGGGCAACTTGACAATTATACAAATGTCAAACATTTTAGCGGTTTGACAATGACTGCAAGTAAAAGCCTGCCAAATTCAACCGCAAACCGTTATGGGCAAGTTTAGAAAATAAATATCTTGAAAGCGAAAATAAAAATATACCTGTTAATTATCTTCTTAGTGCCTATTATTTGTTATTCACAAACATGGCAAGATGTTGGAGGAGGAACAAATAACCAAGTTTATGCTTTAAAAGAATATAATAATAATTTATATGTTGGTGGATGGTTTGATTCTGTAAATAATTTCTATTCACAGAGTATTGCCGTTTGGAATAGCTCAAATTGGAATACTGTTGGTTCAGGTTTATATGGAACTCCATATAGTTTTACTGTTTATAATAACGAATTATATGCTGGTGGTGATTTTTTCTATGCTAATGGTGTGCCGAATACTTATCACATAGCCCGATGGAATGGGACAAACTGGTTAAGTGCAGGTAGTACCAATAATGATGTAGGTCAGATTAAAGCAATGGCAACATATAATAACAACTTATATGCAGCAGGAAATATAACAAAAATTGGAGGTGTAAATGTAAACCGTATAGGAAAATGGAATGAAAGCAACTGGAGCAATGTTAGTGGTGGAGTCACAGGAGGGTTTATGACAGAAGTAACGACAATGACTACACTAAACAATAAATTATATATTGCTGGAGATTTTAACTATGCAGGTACACAAGTAGCTTTTAACATTGCCTCTTGGGATGGTGTCCAATGGATGGATTTAGACACAGGATTAAGTGATCGTGCGTTAACTATGACTGCCGATACTATTCATAACAATTTGTATGTTGCAGGAGCATTCAACCTTGTTGGAGGAATACATGGTATAAATGTAAACTACATTGCAGGGTGGAATGGAAACAATTGGTTTAGTCTTGATCAGGGGCTTTCTGGTGGTATTCGGTGTATGACAATGTATCATGGCGATTTATATGTTGGTGGTTCAATGCTGATAGTAGGAAGTGATTCTACAACAATATATGTTGCTCGCTGGGATGGAGTTCAGTGGCATAAAGTAATTGGTCCAAACAGTACGGTATTTGCTTTACAAGAATATAAAGACACGCTTTATGTGGGAGGAGCTTTTACCTTACCATATAATAACATTGCCCGTTATTATACACCGTATTCAAATATAAAAGAAGAACTGATACCGGAACCAGAATACCTTGGAAATTGTATTCCTAACCCAACAAATGGAGCTGTTGTTATTCCATACTTCCTGCCACTTGAGAGCAAAGGAATAATATCCATAACGAACATAGAAGGAACCCAAATTAAATCATTTAAACTTAACCCAGGCAATAATGAACTTAATATTTCCTTAATTGGACTCACTAATGGAGCTTATCTGTGCAAACTTGACATTGACTGTGGCAAAATTACAAGGAACAAAAAATTAATACTTAACAGGTAAATAAAACCAGCCCATAACACACGGTTAAAATTTAGCAGGCTGTTATGGGCAACTTGACATGAATAACATAGTTCAAACATTTTAGCGGTTTGACAATGACTGCAAGTAAAAGCCTGCCAAATTCAACCGCAAACCGTTAGCAACCATAGCACGCAAAAGCCAAGCTTCACTTCGTAAAAAATTTAAAAACAAAAATGAAGGACTGTTTTTCAAATAAATTTTCAGCCATTGCACTTTTCGCAAAACTCAAAGAGCAATTTTGTTCCTTGTTGACAGAAATTGAAAATCACAATACTTTTAACAAAGCATTGAAACCAAATTTTTTACCCAGCCCACAACCCCGCAGTCTTCGCATGACACGCCTAAAGAAAATTATTGCAACTAATTACGACACGTACAAATTTGAAACGTTG
>JACREQ010000042.1 GCA_016218155.1 Bacteroidia bacterium | reverse complement strand
TGGTAAATACTAATTGGATGATCGTTTGGTTGAGTTAACTGATGCAGAATTTTAACTTGTCTTCCTGTCGATGCAGCAGCTGCAAAAACAGAACGACGAAAATCATCTCGACTAACAACTTGTGAGCAACTGAATGTGAAAATTATTCCACCTGCTCGTATTGCTTTAATAGCTCTTGCATTTAATCTCTTGTAAGCTTGCAGAGCATTGTTTAAATTTCTTGTGTGTTTTGCAAATGCAGGTGGATCGAGTATTATTAAGTCGTATTTCTGATCGATGTTATCAATATATTTCAAAACATCTTCAGTGATTATTTCATGCTTATCAGAATAATTGTTAGCAACAACATTCCTGGAAGCTAACTCTGTAGCCTTTGCTGATGAATCAATGCTGTGAACAGATTTTGCTCCGGCACCAAGTGCGTAAACAGAAAATCCACCAGTATATGCAAACATATTAGCTACATCGCGATTTTTTGAATATTGAGAAAGTAGTTGACGATTCTCACGTTGATCAATAAAAAATCCGGTTTTCTGACCTTCTACAAAATTAATCAGAAATTTAAAACCATTTTCTAAAACTTCAATTTCGCTGTTTGCTTTGCCAATAAGAAAACTATTTTCAGGTATTTCAGAAAATTTAAATGGAAGTGTTCCTGCACTTTTATCATATACTGCAATAAGTTTATCACCCATTATAGTTTTTAATGCATTTGCAATTTCAATTCGTGCACGGTACATACCTCCACTGTGACACTGAATTACAGCTATTCCGTTGTAGCAGTCAACTATTAATCCGGGTAAAAAGTCACCTTCGCCATGTATTAATCTAAAAACATTTGTAGTTTCAGAATTGTATAATCCACAGGAAATTCTATGGTTTACAGCAATCTGAATTCTTTTTTCCCAGAATACTGAATCAATTTCTTCTTTTTCAAAAGTTAATATTCTTATTGTTATAGAATCGGGCTGATAATGTCCTTTTGCGATAAAATTATTTTCATTATCATATAAATCCACAACATCACCTTCTGAAGGATTACCTTCTATCTTACCGATTGCACCGGAAAAAATCCATGGATGTAATCTTTTTACAGATTTGTCTTTACCTGATTTTAAAAAAAGTTTGGGAGTGTTTGTCATTTTTATTTTGTCTTGTCATATTGAGTGTAGCGAAACATCTATTATTCGTATCTAGATTCTTCACTTCGTTCAGAATGACATTTGAGATTTTATAAAATATTTTACAAAATGTTATTAATTATTCTATTTCTTCAGAATTATTTTGAATTTTATTTTTCACTAAAGCTTTATACATTTTCAAACAAACCCATGCATCTGTTGCTGCATAAATCATTTGACTAGGTGTTAATTCCGGTGCTTCCCAATTTGTTAATCGTTGTGATTTTGAAATTTTAATACCTAGCACAATTGCAGCTAATTTTTTTAGTCCATTATCAATTATGCCAAATTCGCAGGAGTATTTTTGTATGTCAATAAATCCAGCAACTTTAAAAGGAGAAACTTTTTGAAGCGCGTTTAAATCTTGGGCAATATCGGCACCAATTTTTATGATTTTTGGATCAGCAAAAATTTCAAAAAGAGTATTTATTGGTTTTAAATGATGTATTCGAAAAAGAAATGCTTTCTTTTCAGTAGATAATTGTAAAAGTGCAACATTATTTTTTTGACCTTTAACAAAAGCAGGTTTGGTTTCTGTATCAAAACCAATTTCAGATTGTTTTTTTAAATAGTCAACAGCTTTTTTAAGTTTGGGTAATGTATCAACGAGTACAATTTCGCCTTCGAAATGACCTAAAGGAAGTTTTTCAATTTCCTCTTTTGTTATATTTTGAAGAAAATCAGAAATCATTTCCCCATTCTTGTTGACGTTGTGATATTAACCAGTTGCTTGTGTCTGCTTCTTTTTTATCTGACTTTGTTATTTCCCAATCTGTATCGCTATAAAGTAGTTTGTGAACAGGAGTTTGTACTGCAAGAAGTCTTAATCCCCAGAATTGTTCAAAGTTTTGTTTACAAACCCATAGAGCTTCAGTCATAATATATTCTTCTCCTGTACGATAACTCATCATAAAGTTTTTTAAATCCTGATAAATATCGGTAATAATTTCCGAAACTGTTGCAGTTGTGTTTTCGCCGTTTTGTGAAACGGTTTCCGGAACCTCGCAATCTAAGTCGTTTTCACCAAGTTTTAATGAAATACTCTCTTGAATATTATTGTAAATTTCTTCAGTTACAAAATCTTCAGTGCTGCTTTCTTCTTCAGATTCAACATTCGGCAACATTGATGCTTTTAAATAGGTGAGGGGGAGTATTTTATTTATTGCCGAAGAAAAATCAAAAGCAGAAATTTCCTGACTGCTTTCAATAAAATTACAATACTCAACAGCAACTGTTACAAATTCAACAACATTGCGTGAATATACAGGAAGTTCGAAATTGTTGGAACCAGACATTTTATTCTTTTGTTGCAATAGCTTCAATTTCAACTAATCCGCCTAAAGGTAATTTTACAACACCATAAGCAGCGCGTGCCGGAGCTTGCTCTGTGAAAAATCTTCCGTAAACTTCGTTCATAGCTTTAAAATTATCCATGTTATCAAGTAAAACTGTACATTTTACTACATTTTTAAAAGATAATCCGGCAGCTTCTAAAATTGCTCCCATATTTTTTAAAACCTGTTCTGTTTGTTTTTCAATTCCTTCAACTAAAGTTCCAGTTTCAGGGTTAATTCCTAACTGACCTGAAATGTAAACTGTATTATTTGCTTCAATAGCCTGACTGTAAGGGCCAATTGCTTTTGGTGCCTTTTCTGTTGAAATTACTTTCTTCATTATTTAAATTCTTAGTTTGTAATTTTTAATTTTGCTCAAAAGTAGTAATTCAAAATTATTTGTAGTTTGATAAAAAACATTTCCATAGTTATTGTTGATAATTTTGATTCGTTTACATTTAACTTATATCATTATTTACTGCCATTGGCAAAGAATATAGAAGTAATCAGAAACCATAAAATTACTTTAAATTCTTTAAAAAAAATTGATGCTGTAATAATTTCACCTGGTCCAGGAATGCCTTCAGATGTTCCAATTTTAAAAGAAATAATTCTTGAATATGGCGCAAATAAACCAGTTTTAGGCATTTGTTTAGGACATCAATCAATAGCTGAAGCTTTTGGTGGTGAGTTATTTAATTTGCATGAAGTATGGCATGGAGTTGAGCGCGAAACAAAAATTGTATCAAGTGACTTTATTTTTAATGGACTACCAGAATCATTTAATTCGGGGAGATATCATTCATGGGCAGTTTCAGATCAAAATTTTCCAACTTGCTTAAATATTACTGCCAGAGATGTAGATGGAACAATAATGGCTTTAAGCCATAAAGAATTAAATATTAAAGGAATTCAGTTTCATCCTGAATCAATATTAACCTCTTTTGGTAATAAAATTATTCAAAACTGGGTAAACGAAATATAGACCTAACAGGATTTTTAAAACCTGTTAAGTCTTAAAAATCAGTCAGGTTTTAATTTTAATTAAACTGAGAATAATCCGGTGGGTTTCTTCTTAAAAGTTTTAAGTCCTGCAATACTGAAGATTTTACATTAATCTGAAAACTATAACTTCGGTATGCACCAAATGGAATCCAGGATAATCGCATTTCCCAACAATGTAAATCTCTGTAAATATTAAAATTAGTATAAGTGAATTTTCTCGTTTTAATATCAAAACCTGTAGAATAAGATATTTTCCATTTTTCTGTAATGTTAATATCGCCTGATAAACTTATTGCCTTATTTAATGTATTCTGAAACTGGTAAGTTTCATAATTGTAAATACTGTTATAATAAAGATTTAAATCAATTCTAATACTCCATGGAACTTTAAAGTCTACATAGTAATCTAAATAATTGTCAGGTAATCCAGCTGTTAGTGCTGCTTGTTTTGCAGCGTCAGACTGATTTTCTTTCGATTTTTGTTTTAATCCATCAGATGTTAAACTAAATCCTGTTGAAAGATTTCCTGATATTAGTTTTCCGATTTTTCTATTTTGTTTCCATTGTGATTCTTTTCTTTTTCTACCTAAACTGTCGTAGGAGTATGGATCGATAACACCACCAAAATTAATTGATAAAATCTTGAAAAGTGTTGTTCTTCCCTGAACATTAATTGTTGACCACTTCATCGAGTCAAGTGCCATATTGTAAGAACTTCCAAAATTAAGACTCTCAAGTATTATTATTTTTTTAGTTCCTGTAACTGTGTCTTTATCAGATTTTACTTTTAATTCAAGGTTATTTCCAAGGTTTATATTTATAGCACCGTATTTACCTTTTGAAGGACCCCCAAAGATTCCGGTTTCAAATTTTGAGTATGTGTCTGTTCTGCCAGTATTATCTTTCTGAACAGTTTCGTAATAACCAAATTTTGATTTTGAATAATCAGGACGATAGCTATAACTTAACGAAGGAGTCATCATATGTCTTAATGCAATTAATTTTGCATTTGGATTTCTGCTTTGATAAAAGCCATATAATTTAGTAGTTAACGGAACCGAAACAATATAATCGCCTGCTCTTGAAAATCCGTTGATTGTATCAGTTTTTAAATACGCAGGAATGGTATCAGTTGCAAAGTTTTGCTGAGGTATCCATTCTTTTCTTGTTGATTTTAAATACCACCTTTCAGTATATGATAGTGATGGATTGAGCATAAAATATTTTAAAACTTTTACCGATGAACTGACTGGAATATTATGTTTCATCCCATTTCTAAAATCATGAAGAGTTTGTTCTGTAAATACTTTATCTTCTTTTGTAAGTATAGAATTTGAAATATTTGCAGAATATGAAACTCCAATATTCTCATATATGTTTTTATACCATCTAGTTTTTCTTGCTTTCTTTTTTGATTTAAAGAAAGTCTGTCTGGACATAGAAAAATATAAATCTGGAATACTTAGATCTACAGTACTATCAAGCAAATTCTGGCTATGTCTTAAATTTGCAGAAAGATTAAAAGGTGAATTAGGCCATCTTTGGTTATAAGAAATACTTGACTGAACATTTGATTGCATTCTGTTAGCAACACTATACGTATTTAGTTTGTTATAAGAACTCGAGCCAAGGTTAACATTTGCAGTAAATGTATGATTTGGATGTGCTTTCTGATCCTGAGTATGGTTCCATCTGAACCAATAAGTATTCTGACTGTTGAAGTTTGGTAATTCCTTTTCTCCAGTTACTAATTTTGAGTAACTGAAATTGATATTACCCTGATATTTATATCGTTTTTTGTAATTTGAAACAAGGCTACTTCCCCATGAACCCCTAGAATAAACATCTCCTTTCAATGTCATTTCAAGATAGTCGCTTATAGCAAAATAATATCCACCACCTTTAAGGAAGAAACCACGTAATTGTTCTTCGCCATATTCAGGAATTATTATACCGGACTTATTTCCTTTTTTGTTTGGAAAAAAACCAAACGGAATTCCTAATGGAATAGGAACATCTTCAATAACAAGATATGCAGGACCGGAAATAATCTTTTCTTTAGGAATTACCTTAGCTTTTGTAAGATTTACATAAAAATGAGGATGATCTAAATTACAAGTAGTGTATAAACCATTTTTAAGGCAAACATTTCCATCTTCCAGCCTCTTTGTTCGTTCACTATGTAAAAATCCACCTGATTGTTCGGTAACAACACCTTTTATAATTCCTTTTTTTGTTTTGAAGTTATATCTAAGCGTTTGAGCATCAAATTCATCTCCGCCATCTTTAAAGTGAGGTTTGCCTACTTCTTTGCCACTACTATCCTTTACTCCGGCAGCGTATGCTTCATCTTTACCAAAATTAATTTCTATATAATCGGCTTTAAGTTCAATTTCTTTATAATTTATTTGTGCAGTATTGTATAAATATACTTTTTGTTCTTTAATGTTAAATATCATAGAATCTGTTGCAGTATATTGAACAGGAGCATCTACTCTGCTTACATTTTTTACAACAGTGACTTTAGTTGTATCTTTACCTAAAGAATCAATTGCAACTTTAGTTCCGTCGGTTAAGTTTAGAGTGTCAACAGCTTTAACAACAGTATCATTTGGTACAATTACCTGACAATATGCAATATTTGCCAATAATATTAGCAATATTGTTGCAAAAATAATATGCGTAGATTTTCGTATGAATGTATTATTTTTGTGCAAAATGTCGTTTTTAAATAAACTTCAAAACTAATCAAAAAATTTGATGCAGGCTTTAGGCCATTTAAACTTGATTTACAGAACTACCGCAACTTGTGCGGGTTTGCTCATATTGTTAATTTTCATTAATTTTCAATCATTTGGGCAAAACGATGAAAATAAGTTCCGTATTAAAACTGTTGTAATCGATGCCGGACACGGTGGAAAAGATCCAGGTGCAGTCTGTAATAATGGTAAAGAAAAAGATATTACACTTGCTATTGCTTTAAAATTAGGTAATTATATCCAAACTAATTTTAAGGATGTAAAAGTTGTTTATACAAGAAAAACTGATGTTTTTATTGAATTATTCAAGCGAGCTCAGATTGCCAACACTAATAAAGCAGATATTTTTATTTGCATTCATGTAAATAGTAGTAAAAAAACAGATCCATTTGGTACAGAAACATATGTTATGGGTTTACATAAAACTCAGGGAAATCTGGATGTTGCTATGACAGAAAACTCTGTAATAACTAAAGAAGATAATTATCAAAATCAGTATGAGGGATTTGATCCACATAGTCCGGAAGCATTTATTATTTTTTCACTTTACCAGAATGCACATCTTGATCAGAGTTTAAATCTTGCATCAAAAATTCAGGAACAATTTACCAAAAGAGTAGGGAGGTCTGATCGTGGTGTTAAACAAGCTGGTTTTCTGGTACTTTGGAAAACGTCTATGCCAAGTATTTTGACTGAAGTTGGGTTTTTAAGTAATGCTGATGAAGCTAAATACTTATTAAATGATACAAATCAGAATTTAATGGCTTCGGCTATTTATAGGGCATTTAAAGCATATAAAAATGAAATGGAAGGAAATTTAAAATCTGAAACCGGAGATGATGTGCAAATTAAAGAAGTTATTGATACAACTAAAACTAATATAAATACAACAAATAATAATAGTTTTCAACAGTCAGCAGAAAACTTAATTAATCAGGCTGCAAACGATACATTATTTTTCAGAGTACAAATTATTTCTTCAGTAAAAAGACTTGATAATAAAACTGAAAAGTTTAAAGGACTTATAGGTGTAGAGGAAATAAATATTGATGGATGTTATAAATATACATATGGTAAATCAACAACTTTCGAAGAAATTTCAAAAATCCAGAAAGATATTAAATCGCAATATCCTGATGCATTTGTTATTGCATTAAAAGGTGGAAAAAAAATACCAGTTAATGAAGCAATCAAGCAAACAAAGAATTAATTTTAGACTTTTTAAATTATAAATGGCATTTAAAATATCAAACGAAGTAAAAGTAGGAGTATTGGTTTTACTTACCATTGGAATAGCCATTTGGGGATTTCAATTTTTAAAAGGAAAAAATCTTTTTGAAAATAGAAGTACTTATTATGTAATTTACGATAGGGTTGATGGAATGGACGAATCAAGTCCGGTATTGATTAATGGATTAAAAGTTGGGTTGGTTACTGAAATAAATTTTTTGCATGATTCATTAAACAGAATTATTGTAAAAATGCTTGTTGATGAAGGGTATAAAATTCCCGATTCAAGTATAGCAGAAATTTATAGTGCAGATTTGATGGGAAGTAAAGCAATAAGGTTAAATCTTACTCGTAATAAAAAATATTATAAATCGGGTGATACTTTAATGTCAAAGATTGAGCAAGATTTAAAAGCTCAGGTAAGTGCTCAAATGATGCCATTAAAGACAAAAGCAGAAGAGCTTATGTTGTCAATTGACTCTGTTATGTCTGTTGTTCAAAATATTTTTAATGAAAATACACGCGATAATTTATCTAAAACTTTTGCAAGCATAAAAGAAACAATTAGAAATCTTGAAAGAACTTCAATTTCTCTTGATACTTTAATGCAAAATGAAAAATATGTACTAGCAAGAATTTTTGCAAATATTGAGTCAATAACCTCAAACCTTAAAAATAATAACGAAAAAATAGCTTTAATTTTAGAGAATTTCTCAAGTATTAGCGATTCTCTTAAAAAGGCAGATATTAAACAAACTATTGTTACTGCAAATAGTGCTCTTAATCATGCTAACAATATTCTTGGTAAAATAAACAGAGGTGAAGGTTCTTTTGGCTTGTTAATTAATAACGATACTTTATATAGAAATCTTGAGAATGCTTCAAGGAATTTAGACAGGTTAATGCAAGACTTAAGAGAAAATCCAAAACGATATTTACATTTTAGTCTTTTTGATTTTGGGAAAACAACAATAGTCGACGAAAATGGAAATAAAATAAAGAAACGGGATCGTAACAATAGTTCAAATAGTGGTGGGACTACATCTGATAATTCAGTTATATACAAAATTCAGATTCGTTCAGCAAATAAACAAATATCTCCTAATTCTAAGGAATTTAAGGGTGAAAAAAATGTTGAAGAGATTATTGTTAATGGCAGATACAAATATACTTTAGGTCGTTATAATACTCTGGATGAAGCATTGAAAGATCAGGCAAACATAACTTCCAAATTTCCTGATGCTTTTGTTGTTGCTTATCAGGGTAATCAACAGGTACCGGTTCAGGATGCAAGAAAATAAAAAATTATTCTTCGCAAAATTTTATTAAATCTGTAATTTCTTTTTTAGAAATAAAATTTTTATATGCTAATGAGTTGTGCATAATGTTTTCTACAACTAATTCATCATTGAAAAAAATCGTAGCAAGACCATCTGTCCCATATTTCTCATATATTTTATTTGCCAGACAATTGCATTGTGCTATTTGTTTTTCACTTTTTGGAAAGATGTTAAGTAACGAAATCGACATAGTTGTTAAAGCAATATAGCTTTTAATAGTAGTTTTAGATGGTTTGTAATAATTTACTTTATAAATTTCAGGATTATCTATAACATATTTCACAATAAATTCGTCGCCAATAGATAATGGCATTCCATTATCTGCTAATGCATAATTACTATTTGTTTTTGCAATTGTATAGCCAAAAATAATTGAGTCGTTATACCGAAAACTAAATTCTACATTCTCAACTTCTGAAGGATCGCGAACTCCGGCACTGCTTATTTTAGTGATTGTTGCATATGTATCTGTTCCATTATTTTTAAGTTGATATTCACTATACCATTCATTAACTTTAAAAATAAGAATAATTGCAAAAATTGGACTTAAAAATAAGAGCTTATGCCAAATTGTTAATTGCGGCTTTTTTTTATTTTGTAACAAATTAAAAGGTTTACCCTTTTGTGGAATAACCTTATCAGACATTATTTGTTATAAATTTTCAGATTTTTGAATTGGCAACTCGTTATTCTTGCAAAACCTTGTTAAATCTGTGTAAATAGTCATAATGCAAATCAAAACATTTTCGTCATTAAAAACGGGAGAGGCAGAAAGCTGTACGTTAATTTCGCTCTCGTCTTTTTTTATTAATATACTTTCATATAGCCCTGCTATTCCTTTTTTTCGCAGATAAGTATTTACCTGATAAGTAGAAAATTCAACACGGTTTGTAAATTGCCTAAGATTTTTAGAAACCATTTCGTCCATAGGATAATCCAAAAGCTTACAGAATGCCGGGTTTGCGTATAAAATATTTTCATTATCGTCGGATAATGTAATTGGACTAAGGCTATTGCTGGCAAATCTTTTATAAACTTCTAAGATTGCTCTTCTTTCATAGCTGGGTAACGAAACATATTGCCGGAGTCGTTCAATTTCGACCTTTAGCTTTTTGTTTTCAATTTCTAATTCTTCCTGATTCTTTTTCTCCTGCATAATATTATTTCTATAAACAGGTAAAATGCATAATTGCTAAGTACTTTTTAAATTCTGTTCTTATTACGTAAGAAAGTTTAAAATAGTTATTCTAAATTATATAAATTAATTTGGAGTATTATTTATGAAGAATGGAAAATAACGTCCTTTGTATTGATATTGAATTTTATATAATTTTTTAAAAAAAGTATTAATTTCCTCTAAGTCAATAATATTATTGTTATCTAAATCATTGTATGGATGAAAACTATTTGCTAATATTTCAAACAATTTTAGCTGTTCGGTGGATGAAATAACTAAAACTGCATAATCTTTTTTACTTCTTATGCTTTTTAAAACAGAATTATATATTTCTGTTTCATTAGCAGCTGAATATCCTTCGGGGTAGTTTTTTAAAGTTTTTGAAGCATTAATAAACATAACAGTAAATGCGGAAGTTTTATTTAAATAATTACTTAGAACTTCCATGTCTAAAAGACTTGTATCACAGTTTTTAAATTCTGCATCAGGGCTAACAAAATACACTTTATTTTCGGAATTCTTAACGAATATGCCCGAAACTGATACTGAAAGCAAATCCTGCTTCTTAGAATTTAATGCAAGTGAATCTATAGTTTTGCATATATTATTGTTTGAAAGTGAAGTAATGCTTGTGGGATATGTATTTGTAACCGAATTATATAATTTATTTTCCTGAGTTTTAATTATCCCCTGAAAAATATCTGGTTTGTCTTTCTGAAAATCTGAATTAAATTTTTTATCGTTGTATTTATCTGGACTGATAATAAGCGAAATAAAGTTTGTGTTTTTAATATATTCACTTAAATCAAAGAATTTAATAAATAGTGGTTTTGAAAATACATAGCTACTATGATCAGAGTTTTCTGCAAATAGCTGAATTTCATTTTCAGTATAATCTAAATAAACGTCATAACTAACCTCTGTCTTTTTGTCTTGTGTTACTTTTACTGATATAGGTTTAACAACTACCGGAATATTATTTTCAAGTTTTGTGTATTCTGTTTTATTTAAAAAGAACTGAATATTTTTAAAAGTCATATCGTTTATTTGTGCAATAACAGTAGCATGCCTTGAAAAAGAAATTGAAGGGTTTTCTGTAGGTTGATTCCATGAAATTATGTTTTCATTTTTTATGTTAGGACTAAATTCAGGATTATTTTGTATTGGTATAATTCCTAAGAATGAAGCATCCCAAACTCTCATTGTTTTATCAATTGCACCAGATGCAATTAATTTTCCATCGTCTGAGAATGCTACAGTCCTTATTCCGAGGCTATGTCCTTTTAAATCAAAAACTGATATTCCCTGATCAATTTTCCATATTTTTATAATGTTATCGCTTCCTCCGCTTACCAGATATTTCCCATCAGGGCTAAATGCAATAGAATAAACAGCGTCGTTATGACCTTTTAAGATTTTAACAAGTGAGCCATTTGCAGCATCCCAAATTTTAATTGAATTTTCTAAACCTGCAGTTGCTATGTATTTTCCATCAGGACTATAGCTTAAAGTTTCAATAGGGAAATCAGCTGCCTTTATTGAAAAGACTTCGGTTCCAACTGATAAATTCCAGACTTTTAACTGTAAGTCGTAGCCACAACTTGCCAGATACAAACCATTTGGGCTAAATGAAATAGATCTGATACATTGATTATGACCTTTAAAATTTCTAAGATTAACGCCAGTTGGTGTGTACCATATCTTAATAATATCTCCCCAACCTGCACTTGCTATAAATTTTCCGTCGTTATTAAAACAAACACTTCTGGTAGCCTGAGTATGACCTAAAAGTTTTCTTAAAACTTTTCCTTTTTCTACATCCCATATTTTTACTGTTTTATCCCAGCTTCCACAAACAATATACTTTGAATCGGGACTATATGCAATACTTACATCTCCTTCACCTTTATCGTCAAGAACTTTTATTAATTCACCTGTTTGAGAATTGTAAATTTTTATTGTTTTATCGGCAGTTAAGCAAGCAATATTTTTATTATCAGGAGAAAAAATGGTTGTAATAATTGCTTTATCGTGATCTTTAATGAATTTTAATTTAATTTGAGAATATACTGAAGAATTAAAACTAATTAAAGCTATATGAATAATTACCAGCAAATAAAATTTAAATCTCCCCTTAAACATTTACAAAAATTAAGATAGCAAAATTAATCAATTTATAATTTATCTTCCTTTATACGTTTATTTATCTGCTTTGGGTTTTATTTTTTTTATGTTATATATCTTTGTTTTTTCTTAAAAGAATTAACTTTGAAATAAATTTAGTTTTATATGATAAAACATGTATTGTTAATATTAGCATTATTTATTGGTTGTCTGGGCAATGCACAGACATTAACCCAAATAAATAAACAACTTGACAGTTTAAATGGTTTAAGAAAAAACATTCAGATAAAAATTAAAGATTTGCAAGATCAGTTACACGATGTAAAAGTTAAGATTGATGGACTTGAAGCAAAAAAAGCTGCTATGCCTGGTTTTAATACTAATGTTCAGGAAGATTTTATTGTTGCAAAAGTAATGTCGGGTGGGGCTATTCTTCGTGATGCTCCTTCTTCAACAGGAAAAACTATTGTGTCTATTCCTGGTAACGAAACAATAAATGTTTTCAGAAGTCAACAAAATCTTTATTTTAAAGTTTCATACAAAGGGCAAACAGGTTATTTAAGTTATTCAACAATCGAGCAAAATCAGCAGATTGATGATTTTCTGGCTGGAAAAGAAACTGTTAAGCAGAATACATCAACAACTACTATTATTAGAACAGTAAACGAAAGTGATCCTCGTTTTCAGAAATTATTAAAACTTTATGGTAAAGAAAAAGCAATAAAAATTGTAAATGGTGAATTGTGGCAGGGAATGAGTTATGGAATGGTACTAGAAAGTATTGGTAAGCCAAATTCAAAGAATTCAAGTAATACAAATGATGGAGTAAAAGAACAATGGATTTATAGTGATTATAATTTAGAATTTATTAATGGTGAACTAAAAAACTGGACAAAAAAATGAAAAAAATTATTTTAATTTTAGCGATTGCAGGATTTGCATTTCAATCTTTCTCTCAGGATTGTGTTTTTTATTGCCCTGTAAAAGAAGGTACAAAAACAGAAGTAAAGCATTATAATGCTAAGGATAAAATTCAGAGTACCGATAAACAAACTATTTTATCTAAAAAAGTGACAGGTAGTGATGTTGCTATTACTGTTAACTCTGAGTCTTACGATGATAAAGATAAGTTGGTTGGAAGCAGAGATCTTACTTTTGAATGTAAGAATGGTGTGTTTTTCTTTGACATGAAGAATTTAATTGATCCTGCAACAATGTCGGCATATAAAGATATGCAGGTAAGCTTTACGGCTACTAATCTGGATATGTCATCTACATTAGCAGTTGGTAAAACTCTTTCTCCTGGTAGTGTGCAAATGTCTGTATCAAATCAGGGAATGAATTTACTTAATATGACAGTGGATATTACCAACAGAAAAGTAGAAGCTTCAGAAAAAATTACAACTCCGGCCGGAACTTTTGATTGTTTTAAAATATCTTATGATGTTGAAACAAAAATGATGTTTAAAGTTCAATCTAAAGGTATTGATTGGATTGCAAAAGAGGTTGGTGTTGTTCGTTCAGAAACCTACGATAGTAAAGGAAAATTGATGGGATATAATGTGCTTACATCGATAAAATAGTAGTGATTATATTTTAAGCACGTTGTTTATAATTATGGCTTTTTAATATAAAACATTTAAAGCGGGAGGTAACTCTCGCTTTTTTTATTTTTCTTATTTTTGCATTCTAAATATTTTTAATGAAAAAGTACACTCATTTGTTTTTCGATCTTGATAGAACATTATGGGATTTTGAAGCTAATACCGCTGAAGTATTAACAGAAATATACGAAGAGTTTGGGTTAAAAGTATACTTTGGCAATTTCTTTACATTCTCAAGGGCTTATCACGAAATTAATAACGATTTGTGGGAACAATACCGACAAGGGATTATAACAAAGGACATATTAAGATGGACACGATTTTATAAAACTTTGTTTCAGTATAATTGTGATGATAAGGAACTGGCACAAAAATTAGGGGATATATATATTGAACAAAGTCCGCTTAAAACGAAGCTTTATCCTAATACACTTGAAACTCTAGCAACTTTAAGTTTAAATTATAAACAATATATACTAACAAATGGTTTTAAAGAAGTTCAGTATATAAAAGTAAAGCAATGTAATTTGGAGCAATATTTTGAAAGAGTTTTTACAAGTGAGGAAGCCGGTAGAATGAAGCCTTCAGAAATATTTTTTCATTATGTTTTATCTGAATTAAAAGTCGATCCTAAATCTTGTTTAATGATCGGAGATGATGCAAAAGCAGATATCGAAGGAGCTAAAAATTGTAGTATCGATCAAGTTTATTTTAATCCGCAAAATGTTAAAACAGATTGCAAACCAAATTATGAGATTTCAGATATAAAGGAGTTGTTGGAAATACTTTAAATAAAAGTTTTAATTATATCGTCATACTGTACTCTGCCGCGGCAGAGCGGTAAATTGTTTAAGTATTTGGTCTTTAATAATAACTAATAGAATCGAGACCCCTAAATAAATTCAGTTGAAGTTTTTGGTTATCTTAAGTCTTCAACTTTTTCTTTTTTGCAGCAGGAAAAAGCACGTTGTTAAGAATTAATCTATAACCAGGAGAATTTGGGCATAAATCAAGATTAGTTGGAGGATCGTAAACAAAATGCTGAAAATCTTCAGGGTCGTGACCACCAAAAAAAGTCCATGTACCTTTTCCAAGTTCACCATGAACATACCTTGCTTCGTTAGCAGATTTATTTTCGCCCATTATTAAAACACTTGACTTTATAACATCTTTATTAAATGCGGTTGTTTGTCCCATAAAACCTTTAATCATATTTTCATGATTCTGGCAAAGCATAGAAGGTACAGGATCCCATTTTGCAGAGAATTCAAAAAGTGTAAAATAGTCATCGTCTTTAGCTACTTTTCTGGTAGTAGATACATCTATATTTGAGAATTCGTATTCGTATGGATTTTTGCTGATAGTAAAATCTTTAAAAGCTAAAGATCTTTCGTAATCTAATTTATTTTGTGCATTTGCATCCATAGGATCACCATCAAATGGAGAGTCGCAAATATCTGTACCTTCAGCTGCTAAAGCAATATCGTACGAGTCAGTTGCCGAACACATGGCAAAAAGAAATCCCCCGTTATTTACATATTGTTTTATTGTTTTATCAACAAATAGTTTTAATTCAGAAACTTTTGTAAAACCGAATTTCTTTGCATTCTCCTCATTTCTGGCAACATCATCTTTATACCATTGTGCATTTTGGTAAGCTCCCCAGAATTTTCCGTATTGTCCGGTAAAATCTTCGTGGTGTAAATGAAGCCAATCGTATTTACTTAAATCGCCTCGAATAATTTCTTCATCATAAACAATATCATATGGTATTTCGGCATATGTTAGAACTAGCATTACTGCATCGTCCCATGGTAATTTGTTAGGAGGGGCGTAAACTGCAATTTTGGGTGCTTTCTCAAGTTTTATCACATCCATATTTACTTCAGGTGTAGAAATCTCTGCAAGAATATTTCCTGCCTGACCATCAGCAATAACTTCAATTGTTACTCCTCTGATAGTACATTCATCCTGTATTTCCTTATGATTTACAACTAAAAAACTTCCCCCTCTGTAATTTAATAACCACTGAACTTCCATTCCGTTTTGTAGCATCCAGTAAGTTATTCCATATGCTTTCAAATGATTTTTCTGGCTTTCGTCCATTGGAATCAAAACATATGAAGCATTTACCCTTGATGTAAGGCATAATATTATAACAAATAATATTAATATGTTTTGAAACCTGAACATATATAGTTGTGTTCTTATTTAAGAATAATATTTTGTAAAGTTAATTGATTTAACCTTTTAAAATAAAAATATTATAGGTTAAACAAAAATTTTAATAATTTTTAATAAGGTGCAACATTATCGTCATCAAATGAACGACCAATATCAAGTTTTGAAATGTCTGTAGAGGTATTCATTTTTGAAGGCATCACAACAGTTGGGGATTGGCTGTCGGTAATGTTTCCAATACCGAATTCGTCCCAATCTGTAAATTTTGCAAAGTTTTCAATAAATTTAAGATCAACATCGGTTACTGCACCGTTTCTGTGTTTTGCAATGATGATTTGTGCCAGTCCTTTAGTTGATTCACCTTCTTCGCCACTATCCAGACCGTATTTCTCAGGTCGGTGAATAAACATTACAATATCAGCATCCTGTTCAATAGCTCCAGATTCACGAAGGTCGGAAAGTTGTGGTCGTTTTGAACCTGATCTTGTTTCGACAGAACGGTTTAACTGCGAAAGAGCTATAATTGGAACGTTTAAATCTTTTGCCAAAGCTTTAAGAGAACGTGAAATTGTACTTACTTCTTGTTCGCGATTTCCCTTATTGTCGCTAGGTGAACTCATTAATTGCAAATAGTCAATAATAATAAGTTTTACGTCTTTTTGCGAAACTAATCTTCTTGCTTTTGAGCGAAGTTCAAAAATTGTGATTGCTGGGGTATCGTCAATATAAATATTGCAATTTTCTAGTGTTTTTATTCTGGTTTCTAAAATGCCCCATTCCTGAGGACTAAGTTTTCCGGTACGAATTGTTTCAGCCTTTAGTTCGGTTTCGGCAACAACAAGACGATTTACCAACTGAACAGATGACATTTCAAGACTGAAAAAGCCAACTGCCTGCTTGTGGTTTACTGCAATATTTCTTGCCATTGAAAGTACGAATGCAGTTTTACCCATACTTGGACGGGCTGCAACTATAATTAAATCTGAATTTTGCCATCCTGAGGTTACTCTGTCAATGTCTGAAAACCCTGATGGAACACCACTTAATCCATCTTTACGTTCACCGGCAATCCTTATTTGTTCAATTGCTTTTTTCAGAACTTCATCTATAGGTTGAGTTTCGCGTTTTATTGTTCCTTCTGAAAGACCAAAAATCTGGTCCTGGCTGTAATCAAGCAAATCGTCAATATCTTCTTCATCATCGAAAGCTTTTCTTTCAATATCGGTAGCAATCCGGATAAGTTCTCTTTGAATATACTTTTGAGCAATAATACGTGCATGAAACTCACAATGGGCAGCAGAAGCCACTCTTCCTGTAAGTTTGGTTAAATATAATGCACCACCGATTTCATTTAATTGTTTACGTTTAACTAGTTCGTCTTTAACAGTTAAAATGTCTATAGGCTGCATTTCTTTTGATAATGCAGTTATTGCTTCAAAAACTTTTTTGTTTATATCGCTATAAAAACTTTCGGGCTTTAATATCTCAAGAACTGTGTTGGCAGCATCTTTATCAATCATAATAGCACCTAAAACTGCCTCTTCCAACTCTAATGCCTGTGGAGGAATTTTCCCTAAATTTGATTCATTCTGAACAACTTGCTTCTTTTTGTAGTCTTTCTTTTCCATATTTGTTATTTCGGATTCAAATTTAGGAATTGATTAATGATGCAGTGCAATAATTAATATTTGTTTTTTTAACACCAAATGTTTGTATTTTGTTGAAAAATTCTGAACTTTATGGCATGCAATCAAATAAGAGTATCAAAATAAATAACAATGTTCCTAATATGAGATTTATTTGTACTCTGTTGTTAATTACTTCATTGTTTCTGACTTTAGCCTGTAAAAAAGAAAAAAAGAATGAGGCTCCTGTAATTAATTCTTTGTATCCTCAGGCCAATATTACTTTAAATGCTATAGATAGTGTAAGGGTAAAGGTTAATATAGCAGATGATTATGGACCATTAACTGTTTCTGTTTATATTGTAAATGAACAATTGCAGGTATTTACAACTTCTATGGTAAAAACTTTTTCGGGAAGTGAAATAAACATAGACGAATTTTATTTTTTCAATAATAAGTATTTTGAAACCGGAATTTATTATTTAGTAATTCACGCTGATGATGGTGAGAATATTGTAAATAAATTTATTAAGGTAAATATTATTGGAATTCAAAGAGCATTAAAATCTGTTTATGTTGGAGTAAGAGATTTATCAGGTTTGAAAATTTATTGTATCGATAATTCGGCTGGTTTTAATCAGGTTGGTTATATTTCAAAAAATATTATCAGTTCATGTGTAAATAGTTATTCAGAGCAAATATCATTTTTATCAGATGATGGTAATTTGATTTCCTACTCATTACCCGATTTTCAGGAAGTATGGCAAAAGACAGGATTAACAGCTCCTGGTCATGTTTTTAAAGGAGAAGCAAAGGTTTATGAGAATTATACTTATGTAACAGATGCAAACGGTTATATCTATGGTTATGATAATATGGGAAATGTGAAAAAGATGAATTCAATTACAAGTGGTGCTCCGATTTTTTTTAATTTCTGTGATAATAATTTATTTGCTTTTGTTGAGGAGAATTTATCAAGTAATTATTCAATTCAATTATTATATCCCAATGGAGGTCTTATTTCAAAATATATGATTAATTTTTTACCATATAACATTTTATCACACGATGCCAATTCTGTGATCGTGTGGGGTAAAAGTTTAAATAATATTCAGATGTACACTTATTATACAGAAATTAACAATTTGCAAACTTTTGGCAATCAAATTGTAGGATTGTATAATTACGCAATAGAAACTTGGGATAATCAATATTTATTATCTGTTGGAAATGAGTTAAGATTAGTTGAAAAATTTTATGGAAACTCAACTATTTATGCTTCGGGTAATAAAGCAGATTTCATGAAATTTGAAGATATTTCTAAATATTTATATCTTGTTGACAGTAATAATATATCGGTATTAAATTATCCGAATTCAACAGTTCTTAATAATTATAATTTTAATGAAAAAATTGTATTTATTGATTATTATTATAACAAATAAGTACAATTATTTTTGTTGATATTTCTTTGCTTCTAATGCTTTTTCGTAATAGAATTGTGCTTTGATTGTATCTTTGTGAACCCTGAAATACTGAAATAAACTATAAGTTCTTTCATAATTCTGAGGGTTTCTTGTAAATGCTTTTTCCCAATAACTTACTGCTTTGGCAGTGTCTTTATTTAATATGTAATAATAGCCTAAACCTACATATGGTATTTCTGTTGTAGTATCAATTTTCAACATCCTTTCGCAGGTGTACTTTGCGCTATCCGGTAAATTAAATTTATAATAAAGCGTAATAATTTTATGCCATGTTTTCGGATAGCCAGGATCAATATTTGATGCTAATTTGTAGTATGTTAATGCGTCACTGTCATTTTTTAACATCTCGTAACATTGTCCAAGATTAAATGTTACCTCAAAACTATTTTGCTTAAATGTATATGCTTTTTGAATATATTCTAGTGCTATTTCAGGTTTATTGTAAAAATTGATATATGCATTTGCAACGTTGTTAAGAGCCTTAGGGTTATTCGGAAAAAGTGACAATGTCCGGTTATATAAAAATATTATACTGTCAAGGCTGGGTTTTAATTCAGCAAAAGGTTTTTTAATATTTATTTCTCTGATTATTTTATCCATCATTTCCTGAGCAAGAATATCATTTGCTTTAACTGAATTTTCAAGATATTTAATGTCATTTCTATATAGAGTCATACCATCTTTCCAACTGGTATTTCTTGCTACGGTTTTAATTGAAAAAATTATAACAATAATTATAACAATGTACTTTAAAGCCTGGTTGGTAAATTTAAGTGATTTTGCATCAAATGCTGTTTTTGTTAGTTTAAATATTATAAATGTTAATGCTATTACAAAGCCAATTGACGGAGCGTATAGAAAGCGTTCGGCTACTATACCGTTAATTTCCATAAAATAGTTTGAGAATGGCAAAATTCCAAGAAAATAAAACAATGTGCCAAATAATAAAACAGATTTCTTTTTTAAGTGTTTAACTGTAAAAAATAAAATAATGGCATGAAGTAATAATGAAAATAAAACCCAGAAATCAGTAATCTTAACCTCCGGAATGGTAAACTGACCATAATAGAAAACTAGAGGATGAGGTATGAAAAGTAGTTTAATATTAATTAGCATAGCATAAGCAGAAAGTGAAATTCTGGCTAATTTTGAATGCTCAAATCTTAAAGGATTTTCAAAAGAAAGAAGTTCTAATTTGTCAGATGGGAAAACCCAATTTGGTATTTTATACAAAATATAGGCAACCACAAATAATATTAAAACAGAGGAAATTAATCTTAAATTATTCTTAATCATTAAAGTTATAGGTTCTGTTTTAATAAATAAAAACCATAAAACCATTGGGATAATTAAAGCAAATGAAATTGCACTTTGTTTAGTTAAAAATGAAAAAATATAAAAACTAATAGCAAATACAAGATAATACCATTTTTGTTTTTCAATAAAATTGATAAAGTGTTTAAGAGATAGTAAACAAAAGATTAAATAAAGTAATTCTTCTCTGTTTTTTAAACTGGCAACAACTTCAGTATGTATAGGGTGACATATCCATATTAACATTGTTATAAATATGAATATTGGCCCTGTTCTAGGTAAAATAATTTTAATTAATAATTTTAATAATAATGTACATGTTAAAGCAAATAGCAAAACATTTATAAAATGACTTACGTGAGGATTTTCGCCAAATATTTCATATTCAATTGCAAACACAGCTTTAGTAAATGGTCTATATCCGAAATTGGCATTGCTATTCTGAAAATATTGAGTTACAAAGATTTCTGGAATTGCTTTTATCCCTTTTTGTACTTGTTCATTATTTTTAATTACAAATTCATCATCAAGTGCATATTTATTAAAAATAGTATTGCCATATATTGCAAAAACTAAAAGGTAAATAAAAAGTGGCCATTTCTTGAAATTTTCAAAAAATGAAACTCGATTGATTTTTTCGTCTTTTTTTGACATTTACTAAACTTAAACTTAGATGCAAGATTAAAAATATTTTTTTTATATTTACCACTATTCTCTATTTAAATAGACAACCATCTGCTTTTTTTTTCGTCTTTAAAAATAAAAAACCATGAGAAATTTATTTAACATTTCAGCTATTGTACTGTTAGTGAGCTTAATCTCGTTTAATCTTTTTGCTCAAGAAACTCATAGTCCAACTTTGAAATTTATATTAGGTACAAAAAAAGTAATAACTAAAGATATTACTAATATAGAAAAATTAGATTTTACAGTGGAAAACCTAAGTTCTGAGGTAAAAAATAAGTGGAAAAATTCTGTTTTAGAACATAAATTTGTAAAGGAATTGACTATTACTGAAATTGAGAATTCCAACATTCAAAATGGTGAACTTGTTTTAAATATTCCAAATAGTTTTAGCGATATAAGAAAATTAATTGAAAGCTTCAAAATTTCTGAGTTTTATGTTGGCGATGTAAGAATATTAACAAAAACTTTTTTAAATAATGATGAGGCTTTAAAAAAAGCAATGGATTTTAAATTTAAAGATTTTACATTTAATACAAATTGTAATGATTCTTCTTTAATTGATTATTATGATTTTCAAGTGTATTATTTTGAAACAAAGATTCAGCATATGTGGAGTAGCGGATATGCGAAATATTTATTTGATGGAACAGTAACAAAGTTTACTGAACAGTTGGATAGAGCAATTATTCGTCGTGAAGAGTTTAAAAAAAATAACAAATAAAATATTATGAATAAGTTTCTATTTTATTCATTATTCCTTTTTCTTTTTTCTGCAAGTAGTCAAGCTTTTTCACAGGGAACAAGTTGTAATATTGCAGATCCTTTTTGTTCTGGTGTTACTTATGGTTTTCCAATGAATACAAATAACACTGCAGAATCCGGACCTAATTACAGTTGTTTGTATACACAACCTAATCCTGTTTGGTATTATCTTTTAATAGATCAATCAGGTAATATTACCATTAACATGTCATCTCCAACTGGTAATGATATTGATTTTACAGCATGGGGTCCATTTAATTCAATGACAGGAATATGTTCACAATTAACTGCTACCTGCAGTAGCTGCCCAAATAATACTACTGATCCAAGTTTTTACCCTGGAAGTGCAGGTGGTACAACTATTGATTGTAGCTATGACCCTGCCCCGGTAGAAAATATTCATATATCAAATGCTGTAACTGGTCAGTATTATTTATTGTGTATAACAAATTATTCTAATGCTGCAGGTGATATAGTTTTTTCGCAATCTAATTTTGGTGCAAGTGGAGCGGGAAGTACAGATTGCTCAATTGTTACACCTTGTGGTTTTACAACCGCCACTGCAAACCCTTCAGCATGTACTCCGGGAACTAATGAATATAGTGTCTCTGGTTCTGTTTCATTTCATGATGCACCTTTAACAGGTACAATGACTATTTCTGATAATGCAGGTGCAACTCAAACTATTAATGCGCCATTTACAAGCCCATTAAACTACAATTTAACCGGATTAAATAGTGATGGTTCTGTACATACTGTAACATTTATTTTTTCTGCAGATGCATTTTGTGATTATACTACTACATATACTGCTCCTGGTCCATGTAGTGCCTGTTCTGCTAATGCTGGACCCGATGCTTCTGTCTGTGGACTAAGTACTAATTTAGCTGCAGTAGCTGCAGCGGGTGATTACAATCTTACCTGGTCGGGACCTGCCGGAGTTTCTTTTACTCCTAATAATTCTGCAACTGCTTTGGTAACAGCAACAGCTTCCGGAACATATAATTTAACATGGACAATAACAAATTCTACAGGATTAACTTGTTCTGATGTAGTTGCTATTACATTTACTGAAAATCCTACTTCAACATTTACAGCGACTTCTATAAGTTGTTTCGGTCAAAATTCAACAATTACTTTTACTGGTACTGCAGCTCCAACATCAAGTTTTGGTTGGACATTTGGAGGTGGTACGGTAGTTTCTGGAACAGGTTCGGGACCATATACAGTTAATTGGGGTACTGCAGGATTACAGTCAATAACATTACAGGTTAGTGATAATCATTGCCTTAGTCCACTTACGACAGTTCAGGTTAATAATCCACCTCAGTTAAATGTAAACGTTTCAACATCTCCGGTTACATGTGCAACAGGTTCTAATGGAACTGCGAATGTTACTACAACAGGTGGTACTCCTGCATATACATATACATGGTCAAATGGTACCGGTGCTCCATTTCCTGCAGGAAATTATGGCGTAACTGTAACAGATGCTAATTTATGTACTTCAACATATCCTTTTACCATCACTGCTCCAAACCCAATTGTAGTTGTACCTAACCAAACTAATTTAAACTGTTTTGGAAATAATACTGGAACTGCAAGTGTAACAGTTAGTGGTGGAACTTCTCCTTATATTTATAACTGGACTGGTGGAGTTAGTTCAATAGATGTAGCATCTGGCTTGTCTGCTGGTAATTATACTGTTACGATATTAGATGCAAATAGTTGTCAGGTAACAAATCCGTTTGTTATTACTCAACCTACTCAAGTAAATGTTGCTATAGTATCTACAACTAATGCAACTTGTTCTGGTATATGTAATGGAATGGCTACAGTATCTGCAAATGGTGGAACTCCAGGATATAATTATGTGTGGTCAAATTCAGCAGTTTTGCCATCTGCAACAAGTTTATGTGCAGGAAATTACACTGTTACGGCCATTGACGCAAATTTATGTACTGCAACTAATACAGTTGTTATAACCCAACCTTTATCAATTACAGCTTCAATTTCAAATGTAATTAATCCTCAATGCTTTGGGGTTTGTAGTGGAAGCGCAACTGTTACTGCAATTAATGGTACAGGACCTTATGCCTATAATTGGTCAAGTGGATCAGGACTAAATGTTGCTAATAATCTTTGCCCCGGTAATTATACAGTAACAGCTTCAGATGCCAATGGTTGTTCAACAACAACTACTACAACTATTGTTCAGCCTGCACAATTGATTGCAACTGCAAATAATTTTATTGCAACAAACTGTTATGGAAGTTGTGATGGTTCTGCTACTATAACAGGATCAGGTGGTACGCCTCCATATACATACAATTGGGCTGCAGGTACACAAAATGCCCAAGTTAATAATACTTTATGCGCAGGAACTCATTTCGTTACTGTAACGGATGCTAATTATTGTACTGCTTCCACAGCAGCTTTTATTTCTCAACCAAGTCAGTTAACAATAACAGGAATTTCGAAAATTAATGCTTCTTGTTATGGAATGAATGATGGAAGTATTGATATTAATATTATTGGTGGTATAGGTTATTATACTTATTCTATAGGCTCACAAACAGACACTATTGGAAATTTTGGCAATTTATCTGCAGGATTATATAATGTAACAGTTACCGACTTACATGGCTGCTCTACTGTAAGCGCATCAACTATAACTCAACCCGCTCAGCTTGTAGTTTCTGCTATAACAACTCACTCAATTTGTCCTGGTGAATGGGCATATTTATCTGCAAATGCAAGTGGTGGAACTCCTGCATATATTTATTATTGGAATGGTATTGCATCTCCACCTTCAATAGGAGTTAATCCGGTAACTACAACAAATTACACTGTTTCTGTTACAGATGCCAGAGGATGTACAAGTAATTCTGTTATTGTTAGTGTACTAGTTTCTTTGCCTCTTGTTGTAGATGTAATTGCATCTCCAACTTCAATTTGTCCTGGCGATACGGCTCAACTAAGTGTAAGTATGACTAATGGTGGTGGTCCTCCATATATGGTGTATAATACTCAGGGAGATATTCTTATTCCTCCGGTTATGATATCACCTGCTACATCAGGTTTGCAATATTTGTATGTAAAAGATGGTTGTGGTTCTATAGCACATGATTCAGTTTTTATTACAGTTAACCCAAGTCCTATTGTGAGTTTTGTTAGTGATACTGTGTCCGGTTGTGAGCCTTTAACCGTTGCTTTTGTGCCTGGATCAGTTCAACCGGGTCAGGTTTATTTATGGAATTTCGGTGATGCAAGCTATAATGCAATTTCATATGATATGAATCCAGTTCACGAATTTACACAAGATGGTACATTTGATGTTTCTTTAACAGTAACTTCTCCCCAGGGTTGTAGTACTACATTAATTAACGAACAAATGATAAGTGTATGGCCTGCACCAGATGCACGTTTTGTTGCAACCCCAGCTGTTGCTAGTATAATTAAACCACAAATATTCTTTACAAACTTATCTGAATTTGCAAGTACATATATATGGTCTTTTGGAGATGGTGATTCTTCTAGTATAGAAAATCCAATGCACTGGTATCCAGATTTAGGAAATTATTTAGTGCACCTTGTTGCAACTACAGATAAAGGATGTTCAGATACTGTGAGTAGTGTTATTCTCATTCGTGATGAATATACTTTCTATGCGCCTTCAGCAATATCTCCAGATTTTGATGAGATTAATGATGTCTTTTATGTATTGGGAAATGGAATCAGTACAAAGGATTTTCATCTTTATATTTTTGACAGGTGGGGTTCTGTAATTTATGAAACAGATATGTATGACCCAGAACAGCCTGCAAAATATGGATGGGATGGAAGTGCTAATGGTGGTGCAATTGTTCCTGTTGGTAGCTATACATGGTTAGTAAAATACTATGATGGCGATCGAATTGAACATGATAGGAGTGGAGTAGTAAATGTTATAAGATAAAATTAAGAAAGGCTAGTTTTAACTAGCCTTTCTTAGTAGTATTAATTGTTTTTAAAAGTTTTGGGATTAATGTTTTGCTTTTATAAGAAAATATTATTGTTATTTTTCTTTTCTATAACAATATTGTGTAATTCGCAAGTTGTTATAAATGAGTATTCATGTTCTAATGTTTCCGGTTTTCCAGATAATTATGGAAACTATGAGGATTGGATAGAATTATATAATTCAAGCGCAACTGCAGTTAATCTTGCAGGCTACTATTTAAGCGATAAAGCTACAAATCCAACAAAATGGCAGTTTCCGTCTGGTGTTTCTATAGCTGCAAATGGAAGGTTGGTTGTATTTTGTTCTGGAAATGATATTGTTGTTGGTGCCAGTATTCATACAAATTTTAAATTAACTCAAACAAAACCTGAAAGTATTGTGTTTTCTAATGCGTCAGCAACTATACTTGAGAATATTGTACTTTTGCCTACACAGAAAAATCATTCAAGGGGTAGACAGTCTGATGGCTCTACTACATGGTCTTTGTTTTTAACCCCAACATTTGGATCAGCTAATTCAGGGTCTGTACAGGAATATGTTTCAACTCCTGTTTTTAGCCAGCAGGCTGGTTTTAATACAGCTCCAGTATCTTTAACAATAACATGTGCAACTGCTGGTTCAACAATTAGATATACACTTGATGGAACTGAGCCAACTGCAACTTCTACAATATATAGTGGTGCTTTAAATATTACATCAACAACAGTTGTTAGAACAAAAGCTTTTAGTAGCTTGCCTGGAGTTCCACCAAGCTTTATTCAAAGTAATACATACTTTGTTAATGCAAGCCATAATTTAGCAGTATTGTCTGTTTATGGTGATAATGTTAATACTTTGTTTGGCGGAACTACTTCTCAGCCTGATGCAGCAATTGAGTATTTTGATAAAAACAATCAGTTTAGAGTAGAGGCTACCGGAATTGCAAATAAACATGGTAACGATTCTTGGGCATATAACCAGCGCGGAATTGATTTCGTAACAAAAGACCAGTATGGGTACGATTATGCTTTAAGATGGAAGCTGTTTAACTATAAAAACAGAAATGAATTTCAACGAATAATTATTAAGGCACTTGCAAATGATAATTATCCTTTCGAAAATGGTGGTGCACATATTCGAGATCCCTATGTAAGTACTATTACGCAAAGAGGTGATTTGTATTTAGATGCAAGAACTTACGAGCCTTGTGTGTTATATGTTAATGGACAATATTGGGGGTTATATGATATGCGAGAAAAGGTTGATGACGCTGATTTTACTGATTATTATTATAACTCTGATGAAAAAGGTGTTCAAATGTTAAAAACATGGGGTGGTACATGGAGTGAGTATGGTGGGGTGCAAGCGCAAACTGATTGGGATAATTTGATGAATTATATTCTTTCAAATAATATGGCTGTTCAATCCAATTATAATTATGTTGACAGTTTATATAATACTAAAAGCCTTGTTGATTATTTTATTTTAAATTCTTATGTAGTATGTTCCGACTGGCTTAATTGGAATACAGAATGGTGGCGTGGAATAAATCCTAATGCCAATAAGAAAAAATGGCGCTATTGTTTATGGGATGAGGATGCTACATTTGGACATTATATTAATTATACAGGAATACCTGATCAGTCAGCCCAGGCTGATCCTTGCAATCCTGAACAAATAGGTGATATGGGTGGGCAGGGACATGTGCCAATTCTTAATGCTCTTATAAACAATGCAACTTTCAGACAGTATTATGTTTCAAGATATGCAGATTTGTCCAATACTGTTTTTTCATGTGCTAATATGCAATTTGTTTTAGATAGCCTGATTGCACTTTCTGCACCTGAAATGCCAGCACAAATTGCGCGTTGGGGAGGAACTGTTGCTGCATGGCAGGCAAATGTTCTGACTCTTAAAAATTTCATTGATGACAGATGTGCTGCTATGTCTCAGGGAATGATAGATTGTTATACTCTTACCGGACCATATAATATAAATTTTCAAGTGGATCCACCAAATACAGGAAAAATTAAAGTTAATTCTATTTGGGTTCCAACGTATCCGTGGAATGCTGTTTATTATGGTAATATTGAAACAATTTTAAATGCTGTTGCTACTGCGCCGGGATATACTTTTGATTTTTGGGAACTTGTTGATGCAGTAATTCCAAATGTAACAACAGACTCAGTAAATACTACTTTTACCGGAAGTCAGACAGTTATAGCACATTTCAAAACTACAGTTCCACCAATAATTGTATCTGGAGTTCCAACAAATTCTCCTTGTTTCGGGGATAATGTTGGATCTATTGATCTTACTGTATCAGGTGGAACTACAAGTAGTGGCACATATCATTATCAGTGGTCAAACGGTGCTACTACACAGGATATTTATTATCTGGTTCCCGGAAATTATACTGTAACTGTTACCGACGATTCTGCCGGTGTCACTGTTCAGTCATATGTTATAACACAACCTTCTCAAATTGGTTTGTCTATGTCAAATGATTTGCAGATTTGTGTTGGGGCTAGTGCTACTATTAATGCTTATCCAACTGGTGATACTCCGCCTTATTATTATCAGTGGAATAGTGGAAATAATACTTCTGGTTTTACAATAAGTCCTACATCCGATTATACTTATATTGTAACAGTCTCAGGAAGTAATGGCTGTCCCTCTATTATCGATTCTGTTCGTGTTAAAGTTAGTTCCGGTGTTATTTTAAATGTTGTTGCAAATAAATATAACATTTGTCCTAATGAATCTGTACAACTATCTGTAAATATGACTAACGGTGGAGGTCCACCATATATGATTTATAATTCATCAGGAAATATTGTTACACCTCCGATAACTATTACACCTTTAGGTTCTGGATTTCAAACTTTATTTGTTCAGGATGGTTGTGGATCTGTTGCACAAGATTCAGTTTTTATAAATGTTTATCAAAATCCTAATCCTGCTTTTTTAAGTGATAAGAATGAAGGATGTGAACCATTGTCAGTTACTTTTAATCCTATAAGTGTTATTTCAGGACAACTTTATAGCTGGAATTTTGGAGATATAATAAATAGCTCCGTATCAAATAGTATTAACCCAATACATGATTTTACAAATGATGGAATTTATGATGTCTCATTAACTGTAACTTCTTCCTTTGGCTGTGATAGCACTATGCATTTTGATAATATGATTAATGTTTTTAATGCACCTGATGCTCGTTTTATTTCTAATCCATTAGTTGTAAGTATTGTTAAACCACAGGTGTTTTTTTTAAATTTATCTGAATTTGCATACTCATATCTTTGGTCATTTGGAGATGGCGATTCTTCAAGTAATTTGAATCCTATGCATTTGTATTCAAGTGTAGGGGAATATAATATCAGTCTAATTGCAACTTCAGATAAAGGGTGTAAAGATACAGTTTTTGGTTCTGTTGTTATTCGTGATGAATATACATTTTATGCACCAAATGCTATTTCTCCCGATTCTGATGGTAATAATGATGTGTTTTATGTTCTCGGTAATGCAATTAGTGCAAAGGATTTTCACTTATATGTTTTGGACAGATGGGGAGGAGTTATTTTCGAGACAGATAAATATGAAAATAATCAACCGTCTAAATTTGGATGGGATGGAAGATTAAAAAATGGAAGTATAGCTGCAATTGGTAGTTATTCCTGGATTGTTAAATACTATGATGGCGATGGTATTCAACATGACAGATCTGGGGTAGTAAATGTTATTAGGTAAGTTGTTATTATATGAGTGTTTTTTTATTTGTTATTGAAATATTTTAAATAGTGTGAAAAGTAAATGCAGCTATTTAAATGTAATCTGAGTTTTAAGAATAGGAGGGCTGGCACTCTATAAAATGATTTACTAATAATATAATATTGAGAGCAATTAATATAATTATATTATTTTGCTAATATGTGAAGGATAAATAGATATATCTAATAGTCTTTAAAAAAATACATTATGAACTCGTTTAAAAGATTATTTTTCATTTTTTTACTGATATCATCAGGCGGTTTCTCTTTTTCTCAGACTGGAAATGGATCATGGCAGGTAGATTATGAAGGTCCAAAATCATTTATTCAAAATAAAGGTCAGTTTGATGGTCGTAATTGGCAAAAGGATACTAAAATTGAATACGGTGTTGATTATAATAAAGCATTTATTTTTTTCACCAAAAAGGGGCTTACTTATCGTTTTGATAAGATTATAAGAAATCCAAATCGAAAAAAAGGAGAAATAGATGATAGTAATCCTAAAAGAACTAATATTAGTGAACTAATTCATGTTAATTGGATTGGTGCAAATCAAAATCCGGAAATTGTAGCAGAAAATTTATCAAGTGATTATTTCTCATATGCAATTAAAAATTTAACTACAAAAGAAGTTAGAAATGAGAATCAAATAAATGGATATAAGAAAATCACATACAAAAATTTATACGATAAAGTTGATGTTGTTTATGTTATTCAACCTGAATCAGGAATAAAATATTCAATTATTTTACATCCCGGAGCAGATGTATCACAGATTAAAATGAAATATTATACTGGTCATACCAGTATTGCTAATGAAAATATCGAATGTAATTTAGATGAAAATGGAGAAATTCAAATAAAAACATCCCTTTCTGAAATTGTCGAGCATAAACCATTTACATTTTATAAAAAATCAAAGCAAGAAATTAAGTCGAGTTTCAAATTCGAAAACAATATTTTATCATTTAATTTGGAAGAATACAATAAATCCAAAGAAGTTGTAATTGATCCATGGGTTCAGTCACCCGCTTTTAGTACTTCTACTGCGGTTTGGGAAGTAGAAACTGATGCTGTAGGTAATGTTTATGTTATTGGTGGTGAAACCCCTATGCAATTAAAAAAATATAATAGTGCTGGTACTATTCAATGGACATATACAACCCCATGGGATACTGCAAGTGTTTGGTTAGGTACTTTAGCTACTGATAATACTGGAGTTAGTTATATTACATCCGGAACTTCGCCAGAAATTGAAAGAATTAATAATGCTGGTGGTATGGTATGGCATAATGCATCTTTCGCACTTTTTAGTTTAACTGAGTGGTGGAGTATAACCTTTAATTGCGATAAAACAAAGTTAATTGTTGGCGGAACTGGAGGTTCAGTACTTTCGCCAAAATCAGTAATTTATGAAATGGATGTTAATAATGGTAATGTTATTATTCCAGTAAATGTTAACTCAGGGATGGCTGGCGGATTTCCTATTGAAGTTAGATCAATTTCATCTTCTAAGGATGCAAAATATATATTTTTAACTCACCATCATGTGGGTGCTATTATTGATAACTTTGGTGCATGTCCACAAGCTGGACCTGTATATAAACTTGACAATGGGCATCATTTAGGATATAAATGTGAAAATTATTTGCCTGCTACTCAAAATGGAGGTGGCTTAAAAGCATTAATTGCTAACGATCAATTTTTTTATACTCATAGCGGAAATCAGATACATAAAAGGTTATTGGGTAATGGTTCATTAGTTACATCGGTAAATTTAAATGGAGGAAATTCAACTACGGTTCCATTTGTAGGTGGAAAGGTTGTTCTTAATAGTGGTTTAGATGTTGATGATTGTGGAAATGTTTATGCTGGATCTGGTGACAGGGTTGTTAAATTTGATGCAGATCTTAATTTTATTTCTGAAGCTTTATTACCTTTTACTGTGTATGATGTTAGCGTAAATTCTAATGGTGAAGTAGTTGCAGTTGGAGCACAGTCAGATAATCAGGCAGCAACCAGAAATGGTAAAATACAGTCTGTAAATTTAAGTGCCTGTGCACAATTTGCGCTTGTTTGTTGCGATGCTAATATTTGTATACCTGATACTTTTTGTTTAAATGATCCGGCAATAAATTTAACACCTTCATCTCCCGGTGGAGTATGGTCTGGGATTGGAATCACAAATGCAGCAAATGGTACATTTAATCCTTCAGTTGCTGGGGTAGGAGTACACACAGTTTATTATAGTCTTGCATGTGGATCAGATTCTATATCAATTGTTGTTAGTCCATGCGTTTCTATTACTGCTTGTCAGGAATTAAATGGAAATATTACTGTTTCAAGTGGAATTACTCCTTATACATGGGAGAGTCAGACAATTCCTTGTATTACAGGGTTAGGAAATTATTGTGGAATATTTACTGCAGCTGGAGCACCTGTATGGGGGGTTTTTGGTGGAAATAGTGCAACAGAAACTCCTGATGGAAACTGGCCCATTCGAGTGACAGATGCAGTTGGTACTAGTTTAACTATTACTTCTCTGGCTTCTCTTCCTATGTGTTCTTCATGTCCTACACTTGTTATAACACCTGCAAATATAGTTAATGCTACTTGTGGAAATGCAAATGGAAGCTTTTCTGTAACAACTACAGTAGGTGGTTCACCTTATGATTATGTTTTATTTGATGGTTCAAGTAATGTGGTTGCAAGTTTTAATAACATAGCGGGTTCGCAAAGCTTTACAGGGCTTTCGGCTGATATCTATACCTTAATGGTTACTGATAATAATGGATGTACAGGTTCGGTAACAGTGACAATTACAGCTACAGGTGGAATAACGCCTTCAATAACTGGAGCAACATCATTTTGTACAGGTGGTTCAACTACTTTAGATGCTGGTGCGGGTTATACAAACTATTTGTGGTCAACAGGAGCAACAAATCAAACAATTAATGTTACAACTGCTAATACATATTCTGTAACAGTTACCGATGGGGCAGGTTGTACAGGTGTAGCCTCAGTTTCAGTAACAGTTAATACAAGTTTAAGCCCTACTGTTACCGGCAATAACTTTTGTGTTGGTTCTAATACTACTCTTGATGCAGGTAGCGGTTATGTTACATATTTATGGTCAACAGGTGGAAATACACAAACAATTTCAGTTAATACTTCAGGAAATTATATTGTTACGGTTACTAACGCAAGTGGTTGTTCAGGAACCGGTCAGTTAACTGTTTCTGCAAATGCTTTACCTACACCAACAATTACAGGAAACTTAACATTCTGCAGTGGTGCAACAAGTATTCTTGATGCAGGAGCTGGTTATTTATTTTATAATTGGTCAACTTCTGATGTTACCCAAACAATTTCAGTTTCAGCAGCAGGAAATTATTCGGTATCGGTAACAGATGCTAATGGATGTATAGGCTCAACTCAAGTTACAGTTACTGTTAATCCGTCATTAACGCCAACAATATCCGGTGCTACTTCTTTCTGTACTGCTGGTTCTACAGTATTAGATGCAGGAACTGGTTATGCCGGTTATTTATGGTCAAATGGATCTTTGTCGCAAACAATTACAGTTACTACTGCTGGTACATATTCAGTGACCGTAGCAAATGCCAGTGGATGCACTGGAATAGCTTCTGTTGTTGTAGCTGTAAATTCGAGTTTATCACCTGTTGTTACAGGGAATAATTTCTGTGCAGGCAATGGCTCAACTCTTGATGCCGGTAGTGGATACTCAACTTATCTTTGGTCAACAGGAGCTACAACTCAGACTATATCAGTATTTGCAGTAAATACTTATTATGTTACTGTAACAAATGCTACAGGATGTAGTGGTACTGGACAAATTGTTATCAATCAGAATGCAAACCCTACACCTTCAATTACTGGAAATTTATCTATTTGTGCAGGATTTTCAACAACTTTAAATGCAGGGGCTGGTTATGCTTCATATTTCTGGTCAACAACAGCTGTTACTCCAACAGTTTCTGTGAATACACCAGGTAGCTATAGTGTAACTGTTACTGATAATAATGGTTGCACAGGAACTAGTCTTGTAGTTGTAACATTAAGTAGTGGGTTAAATCCAACAATAACCGGTAGTCTTCAAATATGCAGTGGTTCTTCAACTGTGTTAAATGCTGGAAATGGTTATGCAGGATATCTTTGGTCAAATGGTATGTTAACACCAACCATTACGGTAAGTACTGTAGGTAATTATAGCGTAACTGTAAGCGATGCAAGTGGGTGTTCAGGAGTTGCAAGTGCAACATTAGTTGTTAATCCAAATCCAACACCTTTAATTACCGGTAATTTGAGCATGTGTTCTGGTGATACAACTTATCTTGATGCCGGATCAGGTTTCTCAACTTATGCATGGTCATCTGCTAATAATACACAATCAATTGCTGTTGGTTCATCAGGAGTTTATACAGTAACTGTATCTAATGTTTTTGGATGTACAGGTACTTCAAGTGTGACTGTAAATGAAACAAACGGAGTATTATTATCTGCTGTCCCTTTGCATAATATTTGTAATGGTGAATGGGCATATCTTACAGCAACTGCCTCGGGAGGTTCTGCACCTTTTACATATTACTGGAATAATGTTATAAGTCCTGCTTCAATTGGCGTTCAACCTATAGCTTCAACAACATATCAGGCTTATGTGGTTGATGTTAATGGCTGTGTTAGTAACATAGTTTCTGTAATAGTAAACGTTACTCCACCATTGCAGGTAGATGTTATGGCTTCTCCTACTTCTATCTGTCCTAATGAATCTACTGTTTTAAATGTAAGTATTAATCAGGGCGGGGTTCCTCCATTTACTATATTTACAAGTTCTGGGCAAATTGTTATTCCACCTATAAGTATAAGTCCTACAGTTTCCGGATTCCAGTATTTGTATGTTAAAGATGGTTGTGGTTCTATCTCACACGATTCAGTTTATATTACAGTTAATTCTTCACCACTTGCTAGTTTTGTAAGCGATACGGTTAATGGTTGTGAGCCATTAACGGTAAGTTTTACTCCTATGAATCCTTTGCCTGGTCAGACTTATTTATGGAATTTTGGTGATTTAAGTTATAATGCAATTTCATATGACATTAATCCTGTTCATCAGTTTTCGCAAGATGGAATTTTTGATGTGACGTTGACTGTTACAAATGCTTCTGGTTGTTCAACAACGTATACACATGATGATATGATTAATGTTTATCCAAATCCTGATGCAAGTTTTATTACAGATCCGATTTATGCAAGTATTGTTAAACCACAAATTCATTTTATTAATCTTTCAGAAGGAGCTGATAGTTACATATGGTCTTTTGGTGATGGCGATTCTTCCAGCATAGAAAATCCTTGGCATTGGTATTCTTCACTTGGATCTTATCATGTATATCTTGTTGCAATTACTGATTTAGGTTGTACAGATACTGTTTTTAGTTCTATTTATATTAGAGATGAATATACATTCTATGCTCCAACTTATATATCTCCTGATTATGATGAGTTAAATGATGTCTTCTATGTATTAGGTAATGGAATTAGCCCTGAAGATTTTCATCTTTATATTTTCGACAGATGGGGAGAGATAATTTATGAAACAGATAAATACGATCCTACTCAACCAGAAAAATATGGATGGGATGGAACTGCTAATGGTCATGCAATTGTTCCTATAGGAAGTTATACATGGTTGGTAAAGTATTATGATGGAGACCATATTGAACATGACAGGAGTGGTGTTGTTAATGTAGTACGTTAATTATAGAATGCTTTATTATAACAAATAAAAAGGGTTGAGCAAATTGTTCAACCTTTTTTGTATAGAATGAAGTCTTGTTTACTTTTAGATTTTCTATTAGTTGTTATTAAATAAAGAAAATAATATATATTTTGGATTAAATAATAAATAAAAAAGAGGTTGAATAAAATTCAACCTCTTTTTTATTTATTAATAATAGTGAAGCCTATTTCTTTGTTGTTTTAGCGCCAAATTTAACAGCAGCCTGAGCAGCAGCTAATCTTGCTATTGGAACTCTGAATGGAGAACAACTTACATAAGATAATCCGGTTTTGTAACAGAATTCAACTGATGCAGGGTCGCCACCTTGTTCGCCACATATACCAACTTTTAAATCTTTTCTGGTAGCACGACCTTTTGTTACAGCCATTTCAATTAATTGTCCAACGCCATCCTGATCAATAGTCTGGAATGGATCAGCAGCTAAGATTTTCTGGTCTAAATAATCATTCATGAAACCACCAATGTCATCACGGCTAAAACCAAATGTCATCTGTGTTAAATCGTTTGTTCCAAATGAGAAGAACTGAGCAGTTTTTGCCATTTTGTCGCCAAGTAAACAAGCGCGTGGAATTTCTATCATTGTACCATATAAATAACTAATAGATTTTACTTTGAATTTTTTACAAACTTCATCATAAATTTTATCAGCAATTTTCTTTGTAGAATCTAATTCAGCAACCTCTGAAGTAACAGGAACCATGATTTCTGGTTTTGGATGTTTTCCTTCTTTTAATAATTCTAAGGTTGATTCGAAAATTGCGCGGAACTGCATTTCAGAAACTTCAGGATAAGTAATGCTTAATCTAACACCACGATGTCCCATCATTGGGTTATTTTCGTGCAATGCTTCACCACGTTTTACAATGTCGGCAACTTTTATTTTTAATTCTTTTGCAAGTTCAGCTTGTTTATCCGGACTTTGTGGAACGAATTCGTGTAAAGGTGGATCTAATAAGCGGAATGTTACAGGAAGGTTATCCATAGCTAATAATGTAGCTTTGATATCTTTCTTAACAAAAGGATATAATTCATTAAGAGCTTTAACTCTTTCGGCTAAAGTATTACTTAAAATCATTTTACGAAGTGCCAACAAAGGTTTTTCAGAGCCTTTACCATAAAACATATGTTCAGTACGGAAAAGTCCGATTCCTTCAGCACCGTAATCGCGAGCTATTTTTGCATCCTCTGGTGTTTCTGCATTTGTGCGAACTCCCATTGTACGGAATTTATCAACAATAGCCATAAACTGTTTGAATCGTGGATTTTCTGTTGCATCCATTAATTTTAAGGCTGTTTGATAAACATGACCTTTTGTTCCGTTTAATGTTACGAAGTCACCTTCTTTTAATACAACTTTAGATCCTTCAACTTTAGCAGTTTTTGAAGCAGCATCAACATGTAGTTTTCCTGCTCCAACGATACAACATTTTCCCCATCCACGTGCAACAAGCGCAGCGTGTGAAGTCATACCACCACGAGCAGTAAGAATACCAACTGCAGCGCGCATTCCTTCAACGTCTTCAGGATTTGTTTCTTCACGAAGAAGAATTACTTTTTTACCTTTACGTTCCCATGCAACTGCATCTTCTGCAGTAAAAACTAATTGACCAACAGCAGCACCAGGACCAGCAGGTAATCCTTTTACAAGAACTTCAACTTTCTTTTCTTCTTTTGGATCACAAATTGGGTGAAGCAATTCATCTAATTGCGCAGGTTCAACGCGCATAACTGCAACTTTTTCAGTTATCAGTTTTTCTTTAAGCATGTCCATAGCCATGTTCAAAGCTGCTGTTCCAGTACGTTTACCGGCACGACACTGAAGCATGTATAATTTTCCTTCCTGAATTGTGAACTCGATATCTAACATATCTGTAAAGTTCTTTTCAAGAATCTCACGGATTTTACATAGTTCTTTATAGGTTTTTGGCATAGCCTCCTGCATACTGTGCAAGTGCTTGTTTTGCTCATTCTTTGTGTCATCATTTAAAGGACTTGGAGTACGGATACCAGCAACAACATCTTCGCCCTGAGCATTAACTAACCATTCGCCATAGAATAAATTCTCGCCGGTTGCAGGGTTACGTGTAAATGCAACACCAGTAGCTGATGAGTCGCCCATATTTCCAAACACCATTGCCTGAACATTTACAGCAGTACCCCAATCATCTGGAATACCTTCGATACGGCGATAAGAAACAGCTTTTTTACCATTCCAGCTTTTGAAAACAGCTTTAATTCCACCGAACAATTGTTCTTTTGCATCGTCGGGGAAAGCAGTACCTAATTCTTTTTTAACTTTTTTCTTAAACTCCTCTGCTAAAACTTTTAAATCATCAGCAGAAAGTTGAGTATCTTCTTTTACTTTTTTTGTTTTTTTGTATGCATCAAGCATGTCGTCTAACTGCTTGCGTATATTCTTATCCAAGCCTTCAGCTTTATCCATAACAACGTCTGCATACATCATAATTAAACGACGATATGAATCCCATACAAAGCGTGGATTATTAGTTTTCTTTATTAATCCAGGAATTGTAGCTGTACATAAACCAACATTTAACACAGTATCCATCATTCCAGGCATAGAGCTTCTTGCACCAGAACGACATGATAATAATAAAGGATTTTTTGGATCACCGTATTTCATGCCCATTTCTGCTTCGGCTTTCTTCATTCCAGCCCAAACTTCATCATAAAGTGATTTTGGAAGTTCACAGTTATTTGCATAATAATCGGTACAACATTCTGTAGTTATTGACAGACCTGCAGGAACTGGAAGTCCAAGATTTACCATCTCAGCAAGGTTAGCACCTTTGCCACCCAATAGGTTTTTCATGTCAGCTTTGCCTTCAGCTTTTTTGCCACCAAAGTAATAAACATACTTTTTAGCTTGCTTTTTTGTAGTTGGTTTTGAATTTGTTTTTGCCATTTTATTTTAATTCAAGTGAATAATTCAATATATAAATAACCTTTCAAAAGTGCGAATTTTTTTAAAAAAATCATCGATTTTATTATAAAAACTTTTTATGTCACTAAACATAATTTGATTTCATTATATTAATTTTTATAACATTATGCCCTTGGATGGAATCTGATAATTGTATCTCTTAAATATTCTCTGTCTAAATGCGTATAAATTTCAGTTGTAATTATTGATTCATGACCAAGCATCTCCTGAACAGCTCTGAGATCAGCACCACCTTCTACAAGATGAGTTGCAAAAGAATGCCTGAAAGTATGCGGGCTAATGTTTTTATTTAAATCTATTGCTTTTGCTAATCTTTTAATAATTGTAAAAATCATTACTCTGGTAAGTTTTTTCCCATAATGATTTAAAAAAACATAGTTTTCATTTCCTTTCTGAATTTTCTGGTGATTTCTGGTTTTATCGAAATATTTTTTTATTTCATGCATAGCTTTTTTACTTACAGGAACAAGTCTTTCTTTGTCACCTTTTCCAATTACTTTAATAAAATTTTCGTCGAAATAAAGATTTGAGATTTTTAATTCTACCAGTTCGGTAACTCGTAATCCACAACTGTACAAAGTTTCAAGCATTGCTTTATTCCTATGCCCTTCTTTAGTGCTAAGGTCTATAGCACCAAGCAATGAATCAATTTCTTCAACATTTAAAAAGACAGGAAGTTTTCTTCCTAATCTTGGTGCTTCCAGAAGTGCAGTTGGGTCAACATCTAAGTACTCACTTAAAATTAAAAATTTGTAAAATGCTTTGATTCCTGAAATCATTCTTGCCTGAGATCTTGCATGAATACCAATTTCATTAACCCATCCAATAAATTTTTCGAGTAAGAGTAAGTCAACTTCATCAGGTTTAATTTCAATTTTATTGTAATTTAAGAAATTTGTGAATTGAATTATATCATGTAAATAAGCATCAATAGAATTTTGCGAAAGTGATTTTTCGAGCTTTAAATATGATTTAAATTCTTTTATTGTAATTTCCCAATTCACATCTTTATATTTTGATAATTTAAATTTACGCAATTTCAGAAAAAATCACGTAATTTGACTAAACATTTACAAAAATGAAAATAGCAGTTATCAACGGTCCGAATTTAAACCTGATAGGCAGGAGGGAACCCGAAATTTATGGAAAAAAGTCTTTCGAAGATTTTTCTAAAGAACTTATTAAAATGTTTCCCGAAGTTCAGTTTAGTTTTTTTCAGTCAAATGTTGAAGGCATTTTAATAAATACAATCCAGAACGAAGGCTTTTTGGTGGATGGCATAATTTTAAATGCAGGAGGTTATTCTCATACATCAATTGCAATTGCTGATGCAGTTTCTGCGGTTTCGTGCCCTGTCATTGAAGTCCACTTATCCAATATTTTTGCAAGGGAAACATACCGACATAATTCTATTGTTGGAAGTAAATGCAAAGGTTCAATTTCTGGGTTTGGTTTAAACTCTTATGCTTTAGCAGTAAAAGCTTTATTGTAATTGGTTGTTAAATAAAGTTCTAAAAAGGTAATACGTGATACCTTTTTAATTCGTAGTCAATTGTTGTAACACCGTTCACTACCTTATAAGTCTTAATACGACCAATATTTTTAGCGTAAGCAGAAAATTCCTGCATTGTGTCATTAAAGTTAAAATACACAAGAGCATTATAATATATTGTTGTATCAACAATAACGGTATCTAAGAATGTAGGCAATGAAGGTGGAACAGTAAATACACCACTTGTTAAACCATCAGAAATGCTTGCATTGCCAACACATGTTGATCCGGAATGAAATAATCTTCCTGTTGTAACATTTGTAAATTGTAAATCATACTCATATCTGTATTTGTCACAAATATTATCAGGCTTTGTTGCCTCTCTATTAATAGCTCTTAGGACTATACTGTCGTCAGAATTTGTAATTCTGTTATAATATAACCACGAACTTCCTTGTCTGAATAAAAAATAGCTTTTATATTCATCAGTTATGTCTTCATAATTATCTGTTTTTTTACAACTAAATATTGCTATTGTAATAAAAAAAAGAAATAGAATTTTGATTTTCATAGTAGACTTTTAATTCGGTGTAAATTTATAAAGAACCTGTTAATATACAATTTTTATTGAAATTTTAAAAATATTGAGATGGAAATCTTTCAATCATTAATGTTAATGACACACCCAAACCTGCACCTGAAAAAATAAGAACCCAATCCCTACGTGCAACTTTAAACCATGATGTAATGATATAACTTAATATTAAAATTATACTTACAATAATGATTTGTCCGATCTCTATTCCCAAATTAAATGAGAATAATGGCATTAATATAGATTTTTCAATTCCCAAAAGCGTTTGTAAATAATTTGAAAACCCCATACCATGAATTAAACCAAAAAATAATGCAGTAATATATTTAAACCAATGTGTTTTGATATTAACTCCATCTTGTTTCAAAAATAAGTTCCAGAATGCAGTAATGAAAATAGTTAAAGGAATAAGAAACTCAATTAAACTTGTAGAAATTGATATGATATTAAAAGTTGAAAGTAAAAGTGAGGTAGTATGTCCAATTGTAAAGGCAGTGATTAAAACTAATATTTGTTTCCACTGTTTAAAAATGTAAACAGCGCATAAGCATGTAATAAAAAGTATGTGATCAAAACTCATGTAATCGGCAATATGCTGAATGCCAAGATTTAAATACATCTGAAAGATGCTCATTTTTAACGCTTTTTAATTTATCTAAAATAGAAAAATGTTGTAACTTTATTAATTAATTTAATCATGAGGTTAAAAAGTTTATATATTGCTGTAATTGCCTTTATTTTAATGGGTAATGCTATGCATCCCATTCATGTAACTGTCACAAATATTGACTTTAATTCCAAACAAAAAGTTTTTGATATATCAATGAAGCTTTTTTTAGATGATTTTCAGGGAGCAATTTTAAAAAAATCAAAGGTTGATTTAAACCTAGAAAAACAAATATCAATTGTTAATGCAGATGATTTTATCAAAGAGTATGTAAGCGATAATCTTAAAATTACTTTAAATGACAATAAGTCTTCACAAAAGAAACTAAAATTTGTTAGTAAAGAAATTAAAGAAGGAGCATTATGGCTTTATTTTACTTATAGACTTTCAGGTAAAATTGAATCAATTAAAGTTGAAAATAATCTTTTAAATGATTATTATCCTGATATGACTAATCTAGTTATTATAAAATATAATGAACTTGAAAGTGGTTATACATTAAATAAAAGCAATACAAGCTTTAAAATATCATCTTAATTATGAAATATTGTTTATTGTTTATATTTGGAATTTTAACTGTATCAGGAGTTTTTGCAACTCACAACCGTGCAGGCGAAATCCGTTATAGACATATTTCCGGCAATACATACGAAATAACAATGGTTACATATACATATACTCTTTCACAGGCTGATAGACCAGAACTTACTGTCGACTGGGGAGATGGAAGTTCAACAATTGTTGGTCGTATATCTAAAATTGAGTTACCAAATGATTATTATTATAAGAATACTTATATGGGAACCCATACATATGCTGGACCTGGTATTTATATAATTGTAATGATGGATGAAAATAGGAATTTTGGAGTTCAGAATATTCCAAATTCAGTAAACGTACCATTTACAATAAGAACAACATTAAATATTAGTTCAGCAGTTGGAAGTAACTCAACCCCAATTTTAACTTATCCTCCAATTGATAAAGCAAAATTATACAATGTTTTTATTCATAATCCTGGAGCATGGGATCCCGATGGTGACAGCCTTTCGTATAAACTTACAGTCTGTTTGGGTGATAATGCACAACCAATTCCCGGATATACTATTCCTTATGCAGATAATAATTTAACAGTTGATCCCATTACAGGAGATTTAATTTGGGATTCGCCACAACAAACAGGTATATATAATGTTGCAATGTTAATTGAAGAATGGCGTTTGAATTCTTTAAATCATACTTATATTAAAATTGGAGAAATTCTTAGAGACATTCAAGTGGAAGTTGTAGAGTCAACTAATATTCCTCCATTATTGTCGCCACTTAAGGATTTATGTGTAGAAGCCGGTACTATAATAAATTTTCCGGTATCTGCTTCAGATATTAATGGTGATAACATTACGCTAAATGCATATGGTGGCCCGTTTCAGGTACCTGGTAGTGTTGCAATTTTTGATACTGTATATGGACATAACCCCTCAAATAATTTTTATTGGCATACAGAATGCATACATGTAAAAAAATTTCCATACTTAGTTGTATTCAGAGCAAAAGATAACAATAGTCAATTGTTTCTGGTAGATCAGAAAAAGGTATATATAAAAATTATAAGCCCTGCACCACAAAATTTAACATTAACACCAACTACAAATTCTGTTTTTTTAGATTGGGATTCTTGTAGGTGTTCTGAAGCAGTTCGTTATGATATTTACAGAAGAAACGGTCCTTCTGGATGGAATCCAGATTCCTGCGAAACAGGAGTCCCTGCATATACTGGTTTTATTAAAATTGGAAGTGTTACAGGAGTAAATAATACTACATTTCTAGATAATAATGATGGTTTAGGTTTACCACTAGGTTATGAATTTTGTTATAGAGTAGATGCTGTTTTTTCTGATGAAGCTGAAAGTTATGCCTCTAATGAAGCATGTACAGAACTTGTAAAAGGAATACCTGTAATAACTCACGTAAGCATTAGTAAAACGGATATAAATATTGGAAAAATTTATGTTGAATGGTCAAAACCTACTGAGTTTGATACAATAGTGGCTGCCGGACCATATAAATATTTAATATATCGTTCACCAGATTTTTGGGGACAATCTTTGCAACTTATTGATTCATTAAGTAGTATTAATGACACAATTTTTGTTGATTCTTTAGAAAATACTGTTTTAAATCCGTATTCATATAGAGTTGAGTTTTATAACGATGCACCTGGAAATAGATTTTTAATAGGTACTCCAAATATTGCATCTTCGCCATTAATTATTGCAATACCTGATGATAATAGAGTTATTATAAATATTAATAAAAATGTGCCTTGGCAGAATTTTATATATAATGTGTACAGACTAAATCAAGTTACTTTAAATTTTGATTCAATAGGAAATACTACTAGTTTGCAGTATGTTGATTCTGGACTAGTCAATGGTATGGAGTATTGTTATAAAGTAAAGACTGTAGGTGACTACTCTACCGGGAATTATGTTTCTCCAATAATAAATTATTCTCAGGAAGTTTGTGCTTTACCAATTGATACTACACCTCCATGCTCTCCAGGTCTAAATGCTCATTCTGATTGTAATTTGTTTATGAACCATTTGGTTTGGACTAATCCAAATCATTTTTGTACTGATGATGTCACAGGATATAATATTTATTACTCTTCAACATTAACTGGCAATATGTTATTAATTGCTACAAAGAATAATCCCAACGATACAACTTTTGAAGATAATAGGATAGACTCACTTACTCTGGCAGGATGTTATATAGTGACAGCTGTTGATTCTTTTTTAAATGAAAGTAGATTAATAGAAAGAATGTGTGTTGATGAATGTACTTATTATGAGCTACCAAATATTTTTACTCCCGATGAAAATGGTCAGAATGATTTATTTATTCCGGGACCATATAAGTATGTTGAAAAGGTTGATATGAAAATATTTAACAGATGGGGTAAACTTGTATATCAAACTAGTGATCCGGATATTAAGTGGGATGGTCGTGATGTAGACTCTAAAAAAATAGTTTCTCCAGGAGTATACTATTATATTTGTGATGTATATGAGAGGCGACTTTCTGGCATCGAATCAAGAACTTTAACAGGTTTTATTGAGGTCAGGCTAACTAAAAAATCTGGAACTGAGTAATGAAATTTATTATTTTTTTATTTGTTACAATAAGTTTTTTTAATGCTATTGCTCAGTCTGATATAGACTATTTTATAAAATCAAAAATTTTCGAAGAAAAAGGTCAGATTGATACTTCAATATCTCTTATTTCCGAAGCAATTGCGGTAAATCCATCTCAATTATATTTTAAGCATCGTGCTCAATTATTTTATAATTCAAAAAATGTTAATAAAGCATTAATAGATTTTTTACAGGTAAATGATAGCATTGATTCTGATGTGAAATATAAAATTGCAAGTTGTTATGCGATTAATAAAAAATGGGATGAAGCAGAAATATGGCTTAGAAAATATTTAAAAACTGAAAATAAAATTCCGGCAATTCTAGTAAAATCGGATACTGTTTTTTCAAAATTTAAGTTAACTGTAAATTGGAAGAATTTATGGGATATTAACTGGTATTCTGATTACGAAAATTATATAACTGATATTTATTATTTAAGTTCTAAAGGTTTAAATTCTGAAATTTTTGATGTTGTAGACAGTGCTTTAAAATATTTTCCAAATAAAGATGAGTTATGGTTTTGGAGAGCAAAAGCATTTAAATTTGGTAATAATCCAAAGGAAGAAATGTCAAGTGTAGATAAAGCGCTTAAAATTAATCCAACCAGAATAGACCTACTACTTTATAGAGCAAATTTATTGAGAAAAGACGGAAAGAGTAAAAAAGCAATTATTGATTATTCTTCTGTTCTAACATTGCAACCATGGAATATTAAATGCTTGAAAGAAAGAGGCATTTCTAAAATAGAAGCTACAGATTATAATGGTGCCATTAACGATTTGATGAAATGTAGTTCATATGATTCCGAGGATGGTGTTGCACTTTATTATGCCGGTCATGCTGCGTTTTTAAATGAGAATTTAAATCAGGCAATTGAAATATTTTCTAAAGCTGTTAAGCTTAATGATTTTAATTCAGATTCTTATTTTGAGCGTGGACGTTGTTATATTGATCAGTTAAAATATGATTTAGCTTTTTCCGATCTATGTATGGCGGTTGATTTAAAGCCAAATAATGGTGAATATTTTTGTTACCGTGGTTTGGCATATTTTGGATTAAAAAACAAGTTGGGTGCTTGTCATGATTGGGAAAAAGCAAAAAGTCTGGATTATCCAAAAGCAGAAGAATATTTATTAAGATTTTGCAGCGATATTAAATAGTATAGTTAATTTATTGTTTCAGTTATTAAATAACTATTGCCTGTTATTCTCGTATATTAATTTAAATAAATAAAAAGAATGAATATTAAATATTATAAATTATTTATTTTTTTTATTCTAAAAAGTACAACAATTTTAGTTGCTCAGAATTCAATAAATATCAATATAGCTATTCCCGAGAATGTAAATGCAGGAACTGAATTTAACATAAATGTTGAAATTCAGAAAACTAATGTTAATGGATTTGCAAAGTTGGAGTTATATTTACCGGTTGGATTTAAATCTAATGTTAATGAGACTGCCGGTTCAACAGTAATTAATCAAGGTCAGTTATTGAAATTTATCTGGGTCGAACTACCTGAAAAAAATAAATTTAATATTGTAGTTTCAATTATCGTTGATAGTAGAATATATGGATATAAAGAAATCTATGGAAATTTTCATTATTTGTTAAATAAGGAAAGAAAAAAATATCCGATTGCTGTAGTACCATTAAATATTTTAAATGAAAATATTAAACCTAATGTTGATCTGACTTCAGAAATAAAAATAAATAAAAAGGTCTTACCAGAGAAAATTAATAATCAGAAAACTATATATAGAGTTCAGATTGCTGCTAGTAAGAGGAGAATTACAAAAGAGATTTTACAGGAATTGTATAGTGTTACAACAGCGATCAAAGAAGAAAATATTGATAGCTGGTACAAATATACAGTTGGTGATTTTGCTAATAAGGAAGATGCAGATATTTTTCGCTTAAGCTGCGGTGTTAGTGGTGCTTTTGTTCTGACTTATGAGAACGGACAAAGAGTTAAGCAAAACTAATTAAATCTGTAAAATATTGCAGCTTCTGCAGTAAAAAATAAATCCTCAAAGGAATTATATTGTGCATATCCAACCATTAGGTTTAATGTTATACGTTTTTGTGCATGGATTTCACCTCCTATACCAATTCCTGAGTTTATTGTATTCTTTGTTACTGTTTTTGTAGAATAATTATTGTAACCAAGAATAGGGTCGTATGTACTATATGTACTGTTTAATTTTGAGTAAAAATAATGATTCCCAAAATATGCATAAACATTGTAAGATTTAGCTTCTTCCAAACTTAAAAGTAAAGTTAAGCCACCGCTAATAAAAGCTTCTTTACCATAGTCCCTGTAATATGGTGCAACAGTTACCTGAACTCCGTATCTTTTTGGGAAGTACCGGTATGATAAGCCCACTCCGGTTGTGAAACCTGCACCCAATCCAATTGCCTTACTGTATTTTTTTTCGTGAGTATTAATTTCTTTTTCCTTTTCCTGTGCTTGTGAAGTGAATGAATATATGCATATTAGGCATAATGAAATAATGAGTGTTTTCATAATATTAATTTTAGTAAAGTAAATACTAAAACGAAAAAAATAGTAAAAAGTTATAAATCAAAAAACTAAAATCCTGATTTCTCGGCTTTTTTATTTATTATAAGTGCTCCAACACAGCCTTTACTAGTACATTCTTCACTTATAGAAATTGAAATTATTAGGTTCATAGTTTCAGCAGGTGTAAATGAAAAATTTGTTTTTGGTTGATACGTGTTTTTATCAATTTCCTGTTGAGATTTTTCAATTTCAAGTTTTAGACTATTAATATTTGCATCAATCTCAATTTTCTTTTTGCCGGTTTTAATTTTAATTTTTTGATTCTCTAAGGAAATCATTAATTGTCTTTTAGATTCTAAGTCCTTTTTCTTATTGTTGTCAACACCTATTGTAAAATATTCTTTTCCGTTTTCGTCAGTTACTTTAATGTTTGCATATTTCAATAATGCTGTTGAGGTAAGAAAAGAAATATTATAATCTTTTCCCTCATTGCAAACAACGTTAATTTGAGATGTTTTACCGCCAATAAATAAACCTGACTTGCTTTGTGCATCATATTTCCATGGATACCTTACACCTGATTTTTGAATGTTAAGGTGTTCAACGCAGTTTTGTGAAATTACTGCAAATGGGAGAGCTATTAATATTATTAATAAAATTTTATTTTTCATAACCCTTGGTGTTAAGACATTTTTATAATAAGGCTTCTGAGATTATTTATTTCTTTGCAGAAAGATTCAAACATCTCTTTTGTGAAAATATATTTGCTCTTTTGACCAATAACTACTGAAGAATCAGCTTTTGCAACTGTTTTTTCATCTATTACTTCTTTTGTTACCTGATCATAAATAGCTTTTACTTTTTCAAATTTTGCAAGTTGGTCAGCAACCTCAGGTTGATCTTTATATTTTTCGAGATTTTGAATCAAATTATTAAATGTAGCTTTCTGGCTGGCAATTCTTTGAATATTAGGATCCTTTTCTGAATATTTTCCAATCAGATTTGTTGCAATATACATACTTTCAATCCATCCACCAGACATAATTAATGCAAGTGTATTTCCGTTTCCATTTTCTTCAAGTTTCTGAATTACACTATAATATGAGTTATTGGTAATGTCAAGTAATGAATCTGCATTTGCAATGTTCTTTTCTAAACGACTATATGTGTCGCTTCCAATAGCAGTTGCAAGACCAATTTGCTCGCTCATTGTTTTTACTTTTCCAAAATACTTTAATGATGGTTGGAATTTTTCAAAGGCTGCAAGGTAAGCCAAATCAGCAGCATAGATTCCAAGATTTATTTCTTGTGCAGTTTTTGATTCATAAACTGATTTTTCAGAATTCATTAAGTCATCTCTGAATTTGCAACCTGAATTTTTAATAAGAGCAAACAACTCGTCTGGAGATGGAACCTGAAAAACAACATCTGGCATTTGTTCTTCAACAAGTACCGAATCAGTTTCAAGACTATCTGTTGCGTTTTCTTCTGAACTACTTGAATTGGAGTTACATGCCGTAAAAAACAAGGCTGTAGAAACCATCATAAAAAATGAAATGTGTTTGATAGTTTTCATAGTTAAACTATTAAAATTTAGCAAACCTACCGATTTTTTTAAAAACATACAAATACTAAGCTTAATTTTCTGAAATAATTAAAAGCCAATGCCGTTTTTATTATATTCGTAAATTAAAAATTAATAAAATTCATGAAATTTAAATTACAATTCTATTTGATATTATTTATATGCGCGATATTGCCTTTTCAAAATTTTGCTCAAAAAAATAAAAAATCAACTGAAAAATATGAAAATGCAAAAAAGCTTTTGCAAAGGGGCGATATGGAAAATGGCAACAAAGCATTAAATGAGTTAATCGCCGATGATAGTACTTATGCTCAACCATATTTGTTATTGGCTGAATTGTTTTTTAATGCTGAAGATTATAAAGGAATGATTCCGGTTTACGAAAAATGTGCAAAAAATTGCTCTAAAACTTATCCTAATATTTATATTTTGTTAGGAAATAGCTTAATGTATCTTGGAGAAATACAAAAGGCTAAAACAAATTATGAAACATTTGTTAAAATTAAAGGAATAAAACCAGAAATTAAGGCTATGGCTGAAGGTGAATTAAAGAAATGCGATTTTTCTTTAGATTTAATGTCTAAACCTGTTCCGTTTAATCCTCAAAATTTAGGTAATTTAGTTAATTCGAATTGTGATGAATATTATCCAAACTTATCACCTGATGAATTAACAATGGTTTTTACCAGAAAAATTCCGAGATTCTCTGGTGCCGATCCAGCTTCGGAAAATACACAGGAAGATTTTTACATTAGTAATTTTAATAATGGATCATGGTCAAAGGCAATACCAATTCCTGGAAATGTAAATACATCAAATAATGAAGGTGCTCAAACCATTTCAGGTGATGGACAATTAATGGTTTTTGCAGCATGTAACAGAGATGATGGTATGGGTCAATGTGATCTGTATTATTCTAAAAAAGTAAATGGAAAATGGTCAGCTTCTAAAAATATGGGGAACGTTGTTAATACTGCATATTGGGAGTCGCAACCAAGCTTGTCATCTGATGGTAGAACAATATATTTTTCAAGTGAACGACCGGGTGGATTAGGGCAATCTGATATATGGAAAACAACAATGAATGAATTTAATAAATGGACAAAACCTGTTAATCTGGGTAATGTTATTAACACCAAAGAAGCAGAAACTTCCCCATTTATTCACCAGGATGGTAAAACTTTGTATTATTGTTCAAATGGGCATCTGGGTGTAGGTGGATTTGATATTTATTTTTCAAAAATTAATAATGAAGGAAAATGGTCAGAGCCAAAGGATCTTGGGTATCCTATAAATACACCTAAGGATGAGATTGGGCTTGTTGTTAATGCTCAGGGAAATAAAGCATACATTACGTCTTCACGTGATGGAGGAACAGGGCTTCAGGATTTATATTTCTTTGAATTATATAAAGAAGCCAGACCAGAATCGGTAACATATATTAAGGGAAAGGTTTTTGATAAAGAAACAAAGAAAGCATTAAAAGCAGAGTTTGAATTAAAAGATTTAGCAACTGGGCAGAGTGTTACAAAATCTTTTAGTGATGAATCTGACGGAAGTTTTATGATTTGTTTAACACCTGGCAAAGATTATGGATTATTTGTTTCATCAGAAGGTCATATGTTTTATTCTGAGAATATAAACCTTACAACTATTTCAAGTTTGCAAAAACCTTTTGAGATTGATATTCCAATTGAACAAATAAAAAAGGGCAGTAAAATTATTTTAAAAAATATATTTTTTGATACTGATTCTTTCAGGATAAAAAATAATTCAGAATCTGAATTATCTAAACTAATTGCATTTATGAATTCAAATGTCTCAATAAAAATTGAAATAGGTGGACATACTGATAATAAAGGAAAATCTGCATATAATTTGGATTTGTCGCAAAAACGTGCAAAAGCGGTTTATGATTTTCTAATAAAAAAGGGTATAGTGGCAACTCGACTAAAATATAAAGGATTTGGAGATACTGTTCCTCTTTCAACAAATGACACTGAAGAAGGCAGAGCATTAAATCGACGAACAGAATTGAAAATTGTTGAATGATATTTTATTAATGCAGTAATGGTATTTCTACCTGAAGCATTAGTATAATTAAATGTAATTTGTTATGGCGAAGAAAATTTTAATAATAAATGGACACCCCGATAAAAATAGTTTTAATTACAATATTGCAGAGAGTTATAAAATTGGGGCATTAAAATCAGGAGCCATTGTGGAGCAAATAAATATTGCTGATTTAAAATTTAATCCAAATCTTGAATCCGGATATAGAAAAAGAACTACCCTTGAGCCTGATTTACTTGCTGCATGGGAAAAAATTTCATGGGCAGAGCATCTGGTTTTTATTCATCCCTTATGGTGGGGTGGTATTCCTGCAATAATGAAAGGTTTTATTGATAGAGTATTTCTGCCGGGAATGGCATTCAGGTATCGTGAAAATTCTGTTATGTGGGATAAACTTTTAACTGGAAAGTCTGCAAGAATATTTTGCACTATGGATCAGCCTTATTGGTATTACAGGTTTGTAAATGGTCGACCTGCAATTAAACAACTAAAAAAGATGACTTTAGAATTTTGTGGAATTAAACCTGTTAAAGTTACAGCATTTACAATGGTTAGAAATTCAAAAGAAGAAACCAGAAAAAAATGGTTGTCAATTGTTGAAAATCTTGGTGTAAGTCAGAGATAAAATGCAGTCATGGTCTTTCGACCTTATTGCATTTTAATTTATATTTAAAACGGTAAATCTCCTGTTGAATCATTAAAATCAGGAATCTCAGTAATATCAGGCATAGGAAGATCCTGACCGGAATTTGTTGCGCCGGTGGTTGCAGATGTTAGTTCCACTTTCCAGGCTTTTACATCAGTATACCATTTGCCATTAAATTCGCGACTTTCAACATCGCATGAAACATCTAACTCATTTCCTATTTTTAAAACACTTGTATTAATCTTATCGCCCCAAATTGCAATGCATACTTTTTTGGGATATTGTCCTTTTGTTTCAATAATAATGTCTTGTTTTTTCCATTCTCCATTTTTTCCGGTTCCTGTTTGAAGAGGTAGCATCTGAATTAGTTCTCCGATAATGTTCATATGGTATAAATTAAATTGTTTCAGTTTAAAATCTTTTGCAAAATTAAAATAAATAAATCCAAAATACTTTTTTGTTAATAAAACTAACAGCAATGTTAAAGAGATTTTATAAATTTTGAATTAAGCCTAATTTTATATACTTTTAGAACTATATCTATATATTTATGAAAATTGATAAGCTTCTGATATTGACGATTTTATTCTTAGGGAATATCTCTGTAAGTTTTGGGCAAATTGCTGCTTGGGATTTTTCAGGTGTAACTACAGCGATACCAACTTTTGCTGCAACTACTTTTGATGCAAATTTAAGTTCATCAAATCTAATAACCAGAGGAGCCGGTGCTACTGCAAGTTCTGCAGTAAATTCATTTAGAACAACAGGTTTTAAAAATGAGGGAATCTCAACTGCTAATACTGATTATTTTCAAATAACTATTTCACCTGCTATTGGCTATAATTTATCTCTAAGCACTATTGATGCAAAATTTGGTGGAACCGCATCATATTATGCAGCTCCCGGAGTAACATCACAGTTTGCATACAGTTTGGATGGAACAAATTTTACTTTAATCGGATTACCTGACCAGACAACAAATTTAACAATGGCTCAGATTGATTTAACTTCAATTTCTGCATTGCAGAATGTTAATTCAGGTACAACCGTTACAATAAGATATTATGCAAGTGGACAAACAACAACAGGTGGTTGGGGGTTTTTGTCAGGTGCATCACCTGGTACTAATGGCTTAGCTATTGGAGGTTCAATAACAGTTGCTAATCCGAATAACAACGATTCTTATATTCAAAATCCGGTAACTCAAATTGGAGCAGCAAATATTTCTTCATTAGTTACAACTTTAGCTCAGGCAGTTCCTGTTTTTAAAGTTTCAGTTAATGATGCAGGTACAAGTGATGGGTTACCAACAAATATTACACAAATTACTTTAAAAAATGCAAATCCTGTTAATAGTGCCGACTGGCAAACTGCAATTCAGGGGATTAAATTATTAAATGGAATAAATACTGTAAATGTTCAGCAAGTTGTTATTTCAGCTAATGCTATAGTTCTAACTATTAATTCTGGTGATTTGGTCATTCCAAATGCAGGTTCAGCTGATTTAACATTTGAAGTTTATCTTAATCAGAGTGGTTTAATTGATGGTACCCAATTTCAGTTTTTTGTTAATCATTTAGTTCATGGTTGGGGTTCAGATATGAGTGGTTCCGGTTTTCTTCCCGTATTTGTGTCTGATGTTACATCAGCAGTTTTTACCATTGATGTTGTAGGTTCAAAACTTCAATTTACTTCAGTTCCAACATCGGTATGGGCAAATCAGAATTTTAATATTTCAGTTGAAGCAACTGATATTAATAATAATCTTGATTTATCTGCAAATAATCAAATTGTTTTACAGAAAAATATTGGAGGTGGAGTTTTGTCATCTGTTACTGGATTAACTCAAACACTTTCAAGTGGAGTTTATAACTGGATTGACGTAAAATATGATAGTCCAGGTTATTTTTCACTTTTAATAAATGAACAAAGTTCAACATTATCTCAGGCAACAACTGGTTTAATTAATTGTATTCCTACAGGTCAGATTTTAAATGAATCATTTAATGATGGTGATTTTACAAATAGTCCATCATGGACTGGTGAAACCGGTGACATGATAATTACTCCTGAATTACAACTTCAATTATTTACTACCACTACAACTACTGATACTTCGTATCTGGTTACTCCATTGTGGCTGTCATTGGATAGTATTGAGTGGCAGGTCTACATTAAGCTTGGTTTTGATCCATCTGATAATAATTTTACACGTTATTATCTTATGAGTGATAATGAAAATCTTAAAAGTTCATTAAACGGATATTTTTTAAAATTTGGTGAAAACGGAACTAATGATGCTGTTCAGCTTTTTTATCAATCGGGTTCAACAATTACTTCTGTTTGTCGTGCTATTGATGGACAAATTGCAAGTTCTCCAAGTGTTAGAGTAAAAGTTATTAGAACAAATGCTGGATTATGGAGGTTGTATGTTGATCCAACAGGAGGCTCTAGTTTTGAGTTGCAGGCACAGGGAAGCGAAACTTCTTTTTTGTCGAATGGTTTTTATACCGGAGTATTTAATCGATATACTAGTACAAATGCTTCAGGCAAATTTACTTTTGACGATTTTTATTGTGGACCTGTTCAAGTTGACACAATTGCTCCAACATTTACAGATCTTTCTGTTATTGATTCACTTCATTTGGATTTACATTTTTCAGAGGGTATTTCATTAAGTACTGCACAAGCTGTTTTAAATTTCGCTGTTAATAGTGGAATAGGAAATCCTATATCTGCAATTAGAGATGCATTGGATTATAAGGTAATTCATCTTACATTTTCGACTCCGTTTATTTCCGGAACAACGTATACATTAACAGCTTCAAATTTAAAAGATTTTTCTAATAATTCTATTGCTGTGCCAGTTGTTGAAACATTCATGTGGTATAAGGCATTGCCTTTTGATATTCAAATTAACGAAATAATGGCAGACCCAAGTCCAGTAATTGGGTTGCCTGAATTTGAGTATTTGGAGCTTCATAACCGTTCAATTTATGACATTGATATTAGTAACTGGTCATTGACTATTGGAACTTCAACAGTTGTTATTCCCTCATCAAAAATTCTGGCTGATGGATATTTGATTATATGTACATCAACAGCTCAGACAGCATTGCAGGCTTATGGAAATACATTAGGAATTATTTCATCATCCTCTGCATTAACAAACACGGGAAACTCAATAGTTTTAAAAGATAAAGAAGATCAGACAATTTCTTTTGTTCAGTATTCTGATAGTTGGTACAGAAGTACATTTAAAGTTAACGGTGGATGGAGTATAGAACAAATTGATCCGATGAATCCATGTGGTGAAAATACAAACTGGATTGCTTCAGTAGATCCTTCTGGTGGAACCCCTGGAAGAAGAAATTCTGTATTTGCAACAAATTCAGATTTAATTGCACCAGAACTTTTAAGAGCTGTTTTAACTTTGCCAGATACGTTGTTACTAACATTTGGTGAAACCATTTTTGCAAATGACACATTAAATGTATCTGATTTTTCAGTTAACCACGGAATAGGTTCACCTGTAACTGCTGTTTTTACTGATATAACAAAGAAAAAAGCAAAATTGATTTTTAGTCAGACTTTTTTGAATGATACTGTATATGAGATTTCTGTAATAGGTCAATTGAAGGATTGTGCAGGGAATTTAATCACAACTTCAAATAAAGCATTGTTTGCAATTCCTGATACAATTATACCAGGCTGCCTTGTTATAAATGAAGTTTTATTTAATCCTAATACTGGTGGAGTAGATTATGTTGAACTTTATAACAATACTAAAAATGTTTTTGATTTAAAGGATTTAAAGTTAGCTGTTCTCGATATTACAGGTCAACCTTCTGTTATTGATGATATCGCTCCTGAAGGTTTTTACATGTTCCCGGGGTATTATGCTGTTTTAACAACTGACCCAACAAAAGTTTTTCCTTTTTATTCATGTCCAAATAAAAAAGCATTTGTAAAAATGCAGTCTATGCCATCTTATAACAATTCTGATGGAAGAGTAAGTATTATTAATAAATCGTTTCAGGTAATAGATGATTTTAGTTATACTGAAAGTATGCATTTTCAGTTGCTTAACTCTTTTCAGGGTGTTTCTTTAGAGCGAATTCACCCGGACATACCAACACAGGACGCTAAAAATTGGCATTCTGCAGCTGAGAGTGCAGGCTTTGGAACTCCGGGTTATAAAAATTCTCAGTTTTCGCAATTCGAACAGTTAGATGCATCTATTACTGTTGAGCCTGAGGTATTCTCGCCCGATAATGATGGCTATAATGATTTACTTAATATTCGTTATAAATTTGAGGAACCAGGTTATGTAGCTAATGTTACAATTTTTGATGCTAGGGGTAGAAAAGTGAAATTATTAGTGTCAAATGAATTATTAGCAATAGAAGGTTATTTTACTTGGGATGGTCTTAATGATGCAAACCAGAAAGTCGCTTTAGGAGTTTATGTAGTATTTGTTGAGGTGTTTAATTTGAATGGTAATACTAAGCACTTTAAGAAGGCTTGTGTTGTTGCAAGTAAATTGTAAAATGTTATATTGTCATTCAGAGCAAATAATATCTTCTTACTACATTCAAGAGTAATCTAATTGTAACTGTATTTAAGACTCGGTGCTTTATTTCTCCGCCGCGGCGTACAGTATGACAAATTTAATATTTAAAATGTAAGTAAAAATCTTTTGTAAGTTCTTTGTATTCTTCGGTATAGTGATGACGTGTGCCGGTTTCAATAATTATTTCTGAATATTCTGTAGATTGTTTATTTAATGAAAATTCCATTAATAAACGATGTGCTTGCTTTGAAGTATTTGGTTTTACTTCACAAAGCCTTTTGCAAAATAATTGATTCTCTATAGCTAGTTTTAAAAAATATTTTCCTTGTTCAACAGGAAAAATAATTGCAAGTATTCCAACATCTGAAAGATGTTTTATACAAAAACCAATAATGTCTTCGTGACTTAATTTGTCCGAATGCCTTGCAATAGTGCGTGATTCGTCAGGTGCTTTTAATGAATTCTGAAAAAATGGTGGGTTTGAAATAATAAAGTCATATTTTTCAATTGGCGATTTAAACTCTTGCAAAGAAGTATTTAATAGCTTTATTCTATTATTCCAGCTTGAATTTGTGATATTTTCCTGAGCCTGAATTATTGTTTTCTCGTCAATATCTATTGCAATTATTTCTGCAATACTTTTCTGTGCAATCATTAGTGCTAAGATACCTGTTCCTGTTCCAATATCTAATGCAAATCTGGATTCCAAACAATTTGCCCATGCACCAAGTAAAATGGAATCTGTTCCAATTTTCATCGCACATTGATCCTGCTCTACTTTAAATTGTTTAAATTGAAACCAATTGTTAGGCATTTTATAATTAAGATTTATATTTTGAGAAAATAGATTATACCTTACTGATTACTGTCATACTGATCACTGATTCACCTAAAAAATTATCTCAAAATATACATTTTTCCGAATCCTTCTTTAAAGAATTTGTCGGCATCAGTTGCACGGTGTTCTATAGTTTCGCTATTTAGCTTAGCAATTACTTTGAAAAAGTAAACCCCATTGGCTAATTTGTCTCCATACATATCAGTACCGTCCCATTCAAATTGTGTAATGTTATTTCCAATATGAATTAACCCCATTTCATTTAATCCTATTTCTCTAACAAATTTTCCTGTAACTGTTATTATCTGAATTCTAAAGTCGTCGGGAATTTCTGAGCCAGTTAATGTAAATACAAACCTTGTTGAGGTACTGAAAGGGTTGGGGTAGTTATAAACATTTGTTATAGTAGATTTGTTAATGACTTCAAAATTAATTTTGTAGTCATTGTTTCCACTTTCATTATTAGAAGTATCCTTTGCCTGAACCCTAAGTTGATATTTGCCATCTTCAAGTATCGGTCGGTATTCTATAATACAGCTATTGTTTGGTAAATGTGCAGGAGTCCACTGAATTTCACCATTGTTAAAATATATTCTTTTCTCTATACCTGTAGATTTTGTTGTAAGATATATACCAAAAAGCAAAGTGTCGTCAAGAGCTAAGAATTTATTTTCATCTTTTAAATTAATTAATATATATGGTTTTGCAGAAACAATATCTCCATTCATAATATGAACTCCATCAAATGTAACATCGAGCAAAGGATTAATTTTGTCATTTAATACCATAAATGCTTTTTCTGCAAAATTATTAAAATGATATTGTTCTATCTGATCATAAGTTCCTGTATTTGTATCTAATGGATTTACTTCATACCAAATATGATTTAAGCCGGTATAACCGTTTGTATTTAATGTAATGCTATCAGTTAGAATGTCACCGGCCGGATGAGGTCTTAATTTTTTATATCCCAAATCAATTAGTTGGTTATTCTTATCCTGAAGCCAATATCTGACTGTAAGACTATCCATATTGTACTGACTTATGTTTTCAGTTGCTACAGCAAATTTCATAATATCACCTTCTTCTAGTGTATCTTTATAAAAGATGTGCATCCCTTTTGTAGGGTTAATTGCAGTTTCAGGTGCTCCATCATAAGTAATCTGCCATTTGTTAATTTGCGATGGTGTTTCTAAAGAATCATCCTTAGTATTCATAGTTAATCTTAAATATGGGAAAATTGCTGCGTCTGCATAATTATATAAATCATTAACATCATAATTGGCTGTAGTTAACGATGGAATTATAAGTACACTGTCATTATTGTGTTTGTAAGCCATGGCTTCTAAATGAACCTGGTCTTTTGTAGGATTCTCTAATGAATTCTGATTCCAGTGTAAAGTTTTCCAGTATGTTGATGGACCAATTATTGTTGAATTAATTTTTCCTGAATTATAATTTGTCGGAATTTGTACATATAAATCAATTGCATCATGATTTGTGATTCCCCATTTTTCTTGAGCAGTATTTACATTTCCTTTTTGTGCATAAAATATATAAGGTATATCATTTTCTAAAGTTCTGGTTTTTGTTGCACCAAGTGATTCAAAAGTCTGGTATGTTGTTTCTGGCCATGTCTGGAATGAACCATAATTAAAACTGTAGGTTAAAATATGGAAACTATCAGGTATTTGTGATAAAAACGAACTAAGACTATCCAAGTAAGGTTGTTGAGCATAATATACAAAATACTTGTCAAGCCTTGTTCTGCCAGGACAAGAAGAGTTTCCAGGAATATTTGGCCAGTTTACCTGACCATAACTTTTTGAAAATTCACTTTCCCATGGTAGAAAAGTTACTGGATCTATTACAACAACTAAAATAGCACCGGTAGGACCACATGATGAGTAATCTGTTATAGCATCTAAATAGTACCTAATGCTAAAGTAATCTGAAGGAGAAGGTAGTCCTTTGTTATGGCATCTTAATTCTTTTGGAGCACTAACAAAATCAAATCTTCTGTTATTGTTTAATCTGTTATAATTTATTGCAGAATATCCGTCTCTTTTAAACTGAAAGAAATGAGCCTGCGACCAGCCTGTTTTTCCGGGAATGTATGTAAATGAACTTTCTTTCCAGTTATAATCAGCTGTTCCTTGTGGTACAGGGCTAACTCTCCAGAAATAAACTTTATTGTCTTCAAGTATTAAGCTTGGTGTCCATGAAACTATTCCTCCTGCTTGAGTAACTGTTCCGGATTCAAGTGGAGTATTAAAAAGATCTGTGGTGTCAATTTCGAATATATAAGATTGAATCCCAATAAAAGGATATCCAGTAGAAGCTTTTAAAGAAACTGAATTATTAGGATGTATTGCAAATTCATATGGAAATATTGGGGTTAGGTCGCTTGAGCGAATTGTGTAATCGGTACAGGCAGAATTATTTATTTCGCTTAATTCTTCAATCCAATCCTCCGAGTCAACATTAACACAGAAGTGGTTTATTCCGGGTCCATTAACAAAATCTATAGGAACTCTTATGTAAACAGTGTCTTTATAATGGCATCCATATGCAAAACCAGTATATGTTAAAACAGAGCCATTTGGTAGTGTTCGTGTAAGATTTATTGCAAAAGTGTCATTTATTGCTTTACCAATATTTGTTATAATAATTTTCACATCAAATGAATCTAATGTTTGAGTAACAAAGCTAATTGAGCTTGGGTATATTGTTAAATCAGGTTTTGTAAATGTTTTTAATTTAACTGCAGGATCACCGTGTAGAGTAAACTCATGGCAAGTTTTTAGCATAAAGCTGCCATAGTCGTTATTAATTGTATAGTTTCCATCTTTTATACAATTACCAATAGATTGCATATAGTTCTTATACGCAAATTGCTTATAAATTTCAGTAGTATATAAATTCAAATACCATGCTTCTCCTAAGTCAACAGTTGCAAGGAATCCAATTGCACCTTTCTGTTGAGAAAATATCCATCTTTCACTTAATCTTCTTGGTGCTGGCAAATGAATGTCGCCGGTTAAACATGAATTGGCTATTAGTAAAGGGTAGCGACTGTGATTAAAATAATTTTCAGGTTCTTCAATATTCTGGTCAAAACCATCTGTATAACCATGACCAAAAAATGTAATTAAAGAAGTTCCGTTATCAATTAAGTGCCTGACTGAATCGGATACCGTAATTTGTATAGGTAAACTGGTATTTTTGAGGAATGTACTAACATTTCCACCGAAAAGTGTATCAGATATTATTTCTCCAAAATTATTTAAAAATCCTGCAAATTGTGTTTGCTGGCTTGCATCTGTGCCGCCTCCAAAATGTACAACTCTTTTCATCCATTCTGCAGGTTGTGCATTTTCATGTTCCATTACTTTTGTTAAGTAAATATTTACTTCATTGTTATTTGTTGCGGCAATTCTTCCAATTGGAATGTCTTGTGTTTCGTTATTTGTTAATATTTTTGTAGTTAATAAATTGTCGGAAGATGGACTACCATATGATGGTACAAGACAATTAGTGAAATTTGCAGTGTTTTTTCTGAAGCTCTCATTATAAGACCAGGTTCCGGAATGGATGCTTTTTCCTATTAAAAAAACATATTTTGGTAATGTGTCATATTGAGTGGTTATAAACTTTAAAAAGTTTTTAATTGCGAGGGGGTGTTTTTTTACTCCATATGCAAACTGGTCATATAATTGTTCTATGTCGTAGCAATATGCATTAAAGCCTGTTGAATTGCGATATGCTTTATAACTATTTGCCCCTGAAATTAATAAAGGGTGAGTAATTATTATGTAATCAGAATTAAATCCTGATGTTAAATAATTTGTGTATGTTTTTTTTGCTAAAACACTTGCCTGAAATACTGTATCTGCAATATAACAAGTTTTATAACCTCCACCATTAGGTACTATTGCTTTTAGAAAACCTCCTTCCAGAGAAGTTGTAATTTTTTTATGATTTGTAACATCCCACAAAACAGTATTTGAAGTTCCAAACTGACTTATTTGTAATAAAGTTTTGCTTCCGTTACTGTCAGGTATTCTGAATTTTTTTCGATATAAGCCATTAAATGCAAAATTTCTGGCATATGTAAGAGTAATGTAGGCAACTTCAATATAGTCAGTAGTTACATTTAAGTCATTAATGCAATTAAAAGTGATACTTGTTGTTGGATTAAGGCTAGATGTTGTTAAATATGTTTTTTTTACTGATGTTAAACCTTGGAATGTTGTGTCAAAAAAACTTGTATTTTCCATATTTACCCTTAAGTGGTGACCAGAATGAGAGTTTGAAGCTACAGAAATACATAAAGTGGATGGTGTTATTCCTGTTAAATGCCCAGAAGTGTTTAATAGTTTTGTTGTGGAAGGTAATGTAGAATTATGTAAGTTGTCTATCCCAAAATAAGACTCGAACCAACCTTCACCTTTTAGATAACGTGGTCCGTTTTCGGCATTATAATAGTATTCTGGATTCTGATAAAGTACATCTACTAAGCAATGGTTTGCAAGTTGTGGCAAATAATTGTTGAAATTAACATCAGTTTCAAATGTTGCTCTTCGATTAGTTAATGAATTATTATAAGTCAGAAAATAATATGCAGTATCGGTATACATGCTGTAATAAGGATTTGTGATGTATGAACCGGGTTCAAATAAGGCAGAGTCTAACCAGCCGTCATTTCCCTTTGCATAAAATTCTATATAATCCTGTGAGTGAAAAATTCCATCATCTTCACCTTGAATATAAATATATTGTTCTTGTCCTCTATAAAAAATCTGAATATTTCTTGGGTCTCTGCTATTTATAGGATAATCAGCATTTACTAATGCGGTTCTTGAAATTCTATGAATCCCTTCTTTTGTTATTGGGATTTTATAATATTCTTGACTAAAGTTAATCCACTCGTTACCATATTGTTGTGCGAATATTACTGTTGAACAAAACAGTATGAAGATAAAAAATAAAAACTTTTTCATTTTATTCAATTGATGTTGCAAGTTACAAAATTATTTTATGATAATTTATAAATTGTATAACATCATTTATACATAATCAATACTTTGGACAAGGGATGATTACTTTTTTTGTTTTCTTGCGAAGTTTCTGGTCTTGGTTAAATTCAAAAATTAACGAAATTTCATGAGAACCTAATGTGTTTGCGATTAATCGTGAAATAGTAATATCATAGGTATAACCTACTTTTATGTTTTTCCACTGATAACCAACAAGAACAATTATAGCATCATTATTCATATATCCTTTCTTATATGCTTTAAAAAGAGGAATGCCACGATACCAGGCTCCAAGAACAATAGGTAATTTAGTCCAGTATAAGCCAAAATCCAATTGGTCAAATTTTCCTTGTGAGCGAAAGTTAAAAGCAGTTGTTATACTTTCTTCGTTATAAGAACTTGTTTTTCCATTCAGATAGAATTTATAGCCTCCGTGAATAGTATATTTAACTGGTACTAAACTTACGCCATCTATTATTGATTGATTTGGAGTAGTCATATGGTCAATAACAAATCCTCCCCAGTATTTCTCAGAATATACAAGTAGCGATGCTGCAAAGTCTGTATAGCTTACTTTTTTTAATGGTGGTACTTCTATAGAACTTGGATTAGTTCCTGAAAGTGATATCTGGTCGTTAAATACAAGTTTATTAAAATCAATACTTCTTGTGCTTCTGTAAAAATGCATTCCAGGTCTGAATTGTAGTTTTTTTCCTACTTTAAACTGATATGCATATTGAAATCCTATATTAGTGCTTCTTAAATGGCCTACACCTGCTCTGTCCTGCATAACAAGTAACCCAAACCCACTGCTGAGTTGTGGTACAAAATGGTCAAATGAAAAAGCAGTTGTAATAAAAGATCCTGGAATAGACGGCCATTGATCACGAAAATTTAAAATTGCACGACTGCCATTTGTTGAGCCCGCAAATGAAGGGGACAGGTATAGTGGTGAAGCATAAAATTGTGAAAATTGTGGATCCTGAGCATTTGTAACAAAGCTCACAAGAATGAAAAAAAATAGTAATATGTTATGAAATATCTTCATTAATTTATTTTCTTCAAACTAATTGTTTTAAATAAATCGTCAAGTGATAATTTTGTTGTCATATCAATTTCAGTAGAGTAAGGATAATAACCATCTGATTCAATTAACACTTTATATTTTTTTCTTGGCAGAACAACTAAAATATATTTTCCGTTCTTACTCGTTCTGTAAATTCCCTGTAATGCTTTAGTGTCAAAGTCTATGATTGTAATAGTCGCTCTTACAGGCATAAACTCAGGTTCGTTGGTTGTTACGGTTCCTTTTAAAATAATCTGGCTGGTTTGAGGATCAATAATCTCACCTTTGTAAATGTCCATATTACCCTTACCTTCATCACGGTTTGATGAAAAGTATACTTGTCTTCCATCAAAGGTTGCAATAAAATAAATGTCATCCATAACAGAGTTCACAGGAAAGCCTAGATTTTCGGCAGCTGACCACTGTCCGTTGTCATTTTTAGTAGTTTTAAAAATGTCATAGCCTCCCATATTCCTATGTCCTTTAGAACTAAAGTAAAGACTTATACCATCAGGATGAATAAACGGAGCATCTTCATCATATGGTGTGTTAATTGTTGGTCCAAGGTTTAAAGGGCGACTCCATGTACTATCAGGCATTTTGGTTACTCTATAAATATCTTTACCACCATATCCTCCTGGGCGATTGCTTGAGAAGTAAATTGTTGCTAAATCAGGCGAAATACTAATGCTTGATTCTGCACTGTTTTCTGAATTAATATGTGCATCAAAAAATTTTGGCTCTGACCATTTTCCTTCATTATTCTGTGATACGTATATATGACCTGTGGCCTGATCTTTACTTGTTCTGTATATATATAATTGTTGACCGTCTTTGGATAATGTTACACATGCATCATGTGTTTCTGAATTTAATGGTGTACTTATATTAACAGGGGTGTCCCAAGTTGTTCCGGATTTTTCTGAAACATAAATATCTTCGAAATATTCATAATATGGATCAAGTAAATCACCTGTACTTCCTTTTCTTCGACTTGTGAAAAATAATTTTGTTTCATCGGGATTAAGTAATGGTACATATTCAGCATATGGTGTGTTAATTCCATTATTGAAATTTGTTACACTAGCATTAGCTTTTGTTAATATCATTTCTTTTGCAACTACAGATTTCTGCATTAAATAATCAACTTCATCAAGTGAGATTTCTGGTTTTTCTCCATTGTTTTTAAATTCCATATACTCCTCAAGTGCCTTATCAAACATCATTTTTCTATGGTAAATCTGACCAAGATAATAATGAGCTTCTGAATAATCATTTTTAGATTTTTCAAATAACGGAAGTGACTCCAAGGTTTGCCTTCTTACTTTAAAAAGGCAGGCTGCCAGCTTATAACATACTTCAGTGTTAGCTGAATCCATAGCATGTAATTCATTATAAATTGGTAATGCTAAGTGAAAGTTATTATATGAAAATTCAAGATTTGCAGTTTCTAGCTTTTTATTGAAAAGCTTATTTTTTCCAAATATTTGAGAACTGCTTTCCAATGATATTAACAATAACATAAAAGAGAATGAGAAAAAAACAATCCTATTAACGATTGTGCTATTTGTCTTTTTACTGCCGGTTTTAATCGGTATATTATTTGACAAGATTTCTTTGTTAGAAAAACATAATAGATTCATAATTTTATCTTATTAGTGTTACGTCACCTGCTTTAAAAAATGTTTGACCATCAATAAATTTTCCTTTTGCTTTCCAGACATAAACATCTTGTTTGCAAAGTTTATCTCTGTAATACCCATCCCAGCCAATATTGGGTTCTTTTGTTTCAAAAATTAATTCGCCCCAGCGGTTATATATTGTTAATTCGTATGTATCAACTCCAACAAATACTGGATGAAAAATGTCGTTATTAAAATCATTTGGGTTATAATGTCCACCATTTGAACCTGATGGATTTGGGGAAAATGCACTAGGGAAATCAATCTGACCTGCTGATTTTGCAACAACAGCACGGAATAATGAAAGAGTATCTGAACATTGGTGTATTGTTGAAACAATTAACGTAATAGTATATTCTCCTTCCTGTATATATTTATGAGTCGGATTTTCTAAATTAGAAGTATTTCCATCTCCAAAGTTCCATGTGTAAATGTCTGCATTTACTGAATTGTTATTACATTCGATAGATTGATCAGGAATAAATACAACTGTTGGTGTTACAGTAAATAAAGCTATTGGTTTTGGGTAGACCTTAACTGTACCACCCCCTATAGAGTCTTGTCCACCTGGTCCTGAAGCAAAAAGTTTAACGCTGTAATCACCGGCATGGTAATATGTATAAGTTGGGTTCTCATCATGTGAAATTCCTCCATCGCCAAAATCCCATGTAAAAATATTAGAATATAAACTTTGATTTGAAAATTGAATAGTTAGTGGTTCGCAACCAAATTCATTAACTGAAAAAGATGCTACAGGTGATGGTGCATTTATTGAAACAGAATCAATATATGTATCTGAGCAATGTGCAGAATATACCAAAAGCGAAATAATATATTTCCCATAGCTGCTATAAGAATGATTTAAAGGTTCAATAACATTAGATGTATTTCCGTCTCCAAAATTCCATGCGTATGACCATGGACCTGGAGTACTTGTATTGTCTATTGTTATAATCGAATTAGGAAATATCTGTACATAAGGTGAAACTGTATAAGAAGCATTAGGTTTTGCCCATACATTAATGTTTACAGAATAAGTATCTGTACAGCCATAGGCAGAAATAGCAGTTAGTACAGCAGAGAAAGTTTGATCAACAGATGAAGGATTGATATATTCATGGGTTGGTTGAAAGAGAGTTGAACTTGTGCCGTCACCAAAGTTCCATTGGTAATTAATAGCACCCATTGATAAATTTGTAAACTGAGAATTTAAAGGCGAACAACTTGCAGTATCTGCAATAAATATTGCATTTACTTCAGGATTTACAATAATGGATAAACTGGAACTGTCGCTGCAGTTATATGAATTTGAAATTATTAATGAGGTAGTGTAGGTGATAGGATTATTTGTTATATTTGTATAAGTATGATTAATTGTAGTGTTAGGTGATGTGCTAGTTGTGTTATCACCAAAATTCCAGTTAAATGTGGTTGCTCCTGTTGATGTATTATTAAACTGTGCAGAAAATGGTGTACAGCCTGTTGATTGCAAAATGTTAATATCAACTGTTGGCTTTGGGTAAACTGTTAATAGTTTATTTGTAGTATCAGTACAGTTATAAACAGAAGTTGCAATAAGAGATATATTGTAATTAATAGCAGTTAATGTTGTGTTTACAAAAATATGATCTGGATTGGTTTGAGTGGAAGTTGTACCATCATTAAAATCCCAATAAAATGTAGTTGCACCATAGGATTGGTTTTGGAAATGAACTGAAATTGGAGAGCATCCGCTGGTGTCTGCTACAAAAATTGATTGAACATTAGGATAAATAACAATAGGCAATGATGTAGAATCTGAACAACCCTGAGTGTTGTATACTACTAAACTAACGAAAATAGTTATTGGTAAACTGGTTGTATTTACATAATTGTGACTAATGTTTGCATTGTTTTGTATTTCATTTGTTCCATCACCCCAGTACCATTTATTAATTGTAGCCCCTGTTGAATTATTGTTAAAGTTAAATGTTACAGGTGAGCAACCACTGGAATTTTGTATAGTAAAAATTGCAGCGGGTTTTGGTCTTATTAGAACAGGTACATAAGAAGTGTCAACACAACCAAAAAATGAGGTGCCTATAAGTTGGATTAAAAAGGCCTGATCAGTACTACCTGTATTTGAATAAGGGTGAGTGGTTGTAAATCCAGTTGACTGGGTTGTTCCGTCACCAAATGCCCATAAATATGAACTTGCACCAGGTTGTGTGATAAATTGAATATTGGCAGGATGGCAAGCTGTGTCGGGAATTACGTCAATAGTGTAATTAGGGTCAGGGTATACCGTAACATATTTTACAGAAGTGTCCGGGCAGCCAAAAGAATTATATGCAATTAGTTTTACTTCATAATATTGAATTAATGTTGTGTTGTTATAGAAAGTATGTGTTGGGTTATTAGACGTTAATGTTGGTGTGCCATCTCCAAAATCCCAGATGTAATTTGTAGCACCTGAAGAAATATTCGTAAATCCTACTGTTACTGGGCTGCATGAAGGTATTCCATTATGTAAAAAGTTTGAAACAGGAAGCGGGTGAACTGTTAATTGATGTGTTACAGAATCTTTACATCCATATGTTGAAGTCGCAATCATTTTAATATAATAAATGATATCTATAGTTCCGGAATTTGAGAATATATGAGTTGGATTTATGGCTGTGGATTGATTTCCGTCACTGTAATACCATTGATAAGAGTTTCCGCCTATTGTTGAGTTAATATGTGTTACCGAGAAAGGAGGGCAACCACTTGTGTCTACAGGAGAGAAATTAGGGTTTGGAACTACATCAAAACTAATGTTTACGGTATCGGCATCAATGCACCCAAAACTGTTATTTTCAAACCACCTGTATGAATACATTCCGAATGCATTTACATTAATATTTGTTATGGGATTTGTTGTATTTCCAAAAGTTGTTGTACCGGGACCGGAAACTTGAGACCAGTAACCATTTCCGACAGATGCTAATGCATTTAATGTTGTTGACATTCCACAAAGTGTATCGTCAACACCTGCATTTGTTATGGGTTGTTGAATAAAAGTAATTTTTACTGTATCCTGATCTGTACATCCGGGTCCAAAAGTTTCTTGCCATATTAAATCATATGTTCCAAATTGTGATGCAATAACATTACTTAATGAAGAACCAGAATTTAAAAAATTTAAAGTTCCGGGTCCATTTAACATCGTCCACAATCCTGTTCCGAAACTTGGTATAGCATTTAGTGTGTAACTTGAACCGCATATGCTGTCATCTGAGCCTGCATTGGCAATGGGCACCGGAGAAACTGTGATGGTAATATTATCAGTTCCTATGCAGCCGTTATTATCAGATACTATATATGTAAGATTGTAACTTCCAGCAACAGAACAATTAAATACAGGATTAACAATATTTGTAAAATTTATATATGTTATATTTCCACTCCATAAATGGGATATGTATGTCCCTGTTCCGCCTGAAGGGTTTCCGTTTAATTGAAAATTAATACCTGCACATGCCTGAGCTGGGTCAGGGGTAATGTTTGCAGTTACCTGTGTAACATTAATTACTACACTTTGTTGACGATTACATCCATTAGAATCAGTAACCCTGTATGTTAAATTATAAGTTCCTGGTGTGTTAGTTGTAAAATATGGTGTCTGAATATTTACAGAACTTAATGGACCTGTATTTCCTGTCCATAAATGTGTTATGATTGTGCCATCACCGGGTGTGGGATTTCCGTCTAGAAATAAAGTGTCGCCGGGGCATACCTGTAAATTTGTTCCTGGTAATATATTAATAGTTGGTCTTGCCCAAACCGTAATGTTTATTGTTCCAACTCCTGCACACCCATTTGCATTTACAACAGTATAAGTTATTGTATGTGTGCCTGGACCTGCAACAGAAGGACTGAATTGACCGGTAGTTGTGTTTGTGATTCCTGTTCCAGACCATGTTCCTCCCGGTGTTGCTGCTGTAAGAGTTACTGGTGGCGCATTTGAGCAAAAGGGACCAACTGGTTGAATGGTAGCATCGGGATAAGGTACTATTAAAACCATTGCTGTTGTGATAATTGGAGGATAATCTCCATTTACTAAATCTACAGGTGGTCCGGGAATATTTGGATCATCGTATGGGTTACAATAGTTCCAGTTTCTAAGAGTTACTTCAAAAAATTGATTTACTAAAGCTGTATTTGGGGAATAAACAGGTAAGCTTACGTTATTTGGTGGTTGTGGTCCCAATACCGGACCTATTGCAGGCACTACTGCTCCCCAGAATGGATATGCATGTAGCATACCACCAACTAATACATTATTTATTGTGTAATTTGTTCCGTAAATCCATTGAGTCCATCTTGTAGGATCGTTAGGATTATCAAGTTCTACAGGGGGAACACAATTCCATAAACTTACATCCTGAAAAGTAACTGTTCCATCGTTTCCAACACAAATAGGGAAAATTACAGGATTAATTTCTAAATGTCCTCCGTTATGATCGTCAGTATCCCATACAGTTACATTTTGTTGCTGAACTGAACTTGTGCACAAAACTCCATTTACCATTAAAGTTGCTTCGGGTAAATAATTACATAAAGGTCCATTTTGTGGATAAACATGTGTAATTGTAGCTTTCCATTCTCTTATTAAAGGGTTTGGGTTTGTATTTATTGCAGGAATTATTTGTACAGGATTTCCATCATCCCAATTAAATTGAATATTTACAGGTGTTCCATTATTATTAACACCTCTGTAAGTTACTTCCCAAACAACAGTTACCGGTGCACAAAGTTTGTCCGGTAAAATATCATTTGCTTTTGATACTATATTGCAATCTTGTGAAAATAAATTAGCAGAAAAAATAAAAAATAAATAAAATAAAATAAAAGCTTTGGATTTACTTTTAATAAAAACTGGTTTGTAAACCTTGTTCATGCCAAGTTTTATTTTTTTTATAATTATACGACTTCGAACTGCTAAAGTTAGTTGTTTATTTTACGAATTAATAATCAAAAATTAAATAGTATAAAGAATTAAATATGATTTTGTAATATTATGATAATTAATGACAATGCTTTAATTTTGTTTAGTTAGATGATTAAATTATTTTTTATTTTATTAAATATAGTTTTTTTAAGCGATGGCTTTGATTTAATAAAATTGAAATTTAATTTTATTAAAATAAGTTACCTTTAAGGCATAATTTATTCACGTGGCTTCATTAAATGATAATATACAATTTATTCCGGGAGTTGGGCCAAAGAGGGCAGAATTAATAACTGCTGAATTAGGAATAAGTACAATTGAGGAAATGATTTATTATTTTCCTTATAAATATATTGATCGTACTAAAATTTATAAAATTTCTGAGATTAATGCAGATTTACCATATATTCAAATACGTGGTAAGATTTTAGAATTTAAAAATGTAGGAGCTGGAAAAGGTAAACGACTTACTGCAAGATTCTATGACCAAACAGGAGCTATTGAATTAGTCTGGTTTAAAGGGTTAGCATGGATTACTAAAAATTATAAAACAAATGTAGAATATGTTATTTTTGGTAAGCCAAATTTATTTGGTAATAGTATAAATATTACACATCCCGAGATTGAGGAAGCTGTCAGATTTGAAAAGAGCCTTACTACTTCTTTGCAACCACAATATAGTGTACCCGAAAAATTAAAAACACATTTTATTAGCTCGAAAACGATAAGATTAATACAGGAAAATATATTTAAGCAATTTGTTAATTCGATACATGAAAGTTTACCTGATTATATTTTAAATAAGTTAAAGCTTGCTTCGCTAAAAGAAGCCCTTTTTCAGGCTCATTTTCCACAGTCTCCCGAAAAATTACGAGATGCTCAGTTCAGGTTAAAGTTTGAAGAACTTTTTTACATTCAGATTAATTTATTAAGTCAGAAGGCCTATAGAAAAGGGAAGTCAAATTGTTTTGTTTTTAAAAAAGAAAATGATAATTTAATAAAGCATTTATATAAAAATCTGCCATTTAATCTTACTTCAGCTCAAATTCGTGTACTGGGAGAAATTAGAAATGATTTTATTTCTGGCAAACAAATGAATAGATTGTTACAAGGTGATGTAGGCAGTGGTAAAACTTTAGTTGCTTTGTTAGCTATGCTAATGGCGGTAGATAATGGATATCAAGCTTGCATAATGGCGCCTACAGAGATTTTGGCAATTCAGCATTTTAAAACAATCTCAAAGTTTTGTGGAGAAATAGGTGTTTCGGTAAGGCTTTTAACAGGTTCAACCAAGAAAGCGGAACGAAAAGAATTGCATGAAAAATTGCAAAATAATACTGTTAATTTACTTATTGGTACTCATGCTCTGATTGAGGATGAAGTTAAGTTTGCTAATTTAGGGTTAGTTGTTATTGATGAACAGCACCGATTTGGAGTTGCACAACGTGCAAGGTTATGGCAAAAAAATATTATTGAGCCCCATATTTTAGTAATGACAGCAACTCCAATACCCAGAACGCTTGCAATGACTTTGTATGGTGATCTTGATATTTCTGTAATAGATGAACTTCCTCCTGGAAGAAAGCCAATTAAAACAGTGCATTTTTTTGAAAACTCAACCCTGAAAGTTTTTGGATTTTTAAGAAAGGAAATAGCAATGGGACGGCAAGTTTATGTGGTTTTCCCATTAATTAAAGAATCTGAAAAGCTCGACTATAAAGATCTTGAAGATGGTTATGCAGGTTATAGCCGTGATTTTTCTCCACCAGAATACCTTATTTCAGTAGTTCATGGAAAAATGAAACCTGCCGAAAAAGAAATAGCAATGAATCTTTTTATTAAAGGAAAAGCCAATATTCTTATTTCTACTACTGTAATTGAGGTAGGTGTTGATGTTCCTAATGCTTCTGTTATGGTAATTGAAAGTGCTGAACGGTTTGGTCTTTCTCAATTACATCAGCTAAGAGGCAGGGTAGGTAGAGGAGCTGATCAGTCATATTGCATTTTAATGTCTGGTGATAAACTTTCAGCAGATGCTAGAAAAAGATTGGAAATAATGGTGGAAACCAATAATGGTTTTGAAATAGCGGATAAGGATATGGAAATTAGAGGTCCAGGTGATATTGAAGGAACTCAGCAAAGTGGACTTCCATTTCAATTAAAGATTGCAGATTTGGGTACAGATGGAAGAATTTTACAAACTGCAAGACATGAAGCTGAACTTATTTTAAAAGAGGATGTATTTTTAAAATCCCCACAAAACCAGTTAATCACTTTTCAATTGAAGAAACTTACTAAAACTGATATTAACTGGAGTAAAATCAGTTAGTCTATTTTTAAATGTTTTATTAAATTATATAAATTATTCTAATGTAATTTTCTTAACATAAGTTCTTTTATCTGCAATTATTTCTATAAAATAAATTCCTTTTGGAAAACCAGACATGTCAATTTCGTTACTTAACACTTTACTTGAATTAATCTTTTCGCCAGAAATATTGTAAATTGAAAATCTGTTATTTGGATTAGATAATTCAAAGTTTGTTTGCAACTTTAATATTCCACTGGTTGGATTAGGAAAAACATCAATTGTTTTATTTTTATAAACAAGATTATTAATATTAGAATTTGAAACTACAAAGATTTTCCCTTTCATTCCCATAAATGCATGGTTAGTACAAACATAATAATGATACCCTGGAGTGAGTCCTGTTATTTGCCCGCCTGTAAATGGAGTGTTAAATCCTCCACTAAGTGCAGTTGTTCCATTTGAGTTCCATGTAGTTTGGTTTACTTCAACAGCATTATGCGTTCCACCTAGTTGAAATACGATAGTGTCGCCTAAATTAATGCTTATACTATCAGGTGAGAAAGCAAAACCTGAATTAGTTATTGTCACTTTATTACTATATGCAACAACTGAATAAAGTGTAAATGCTACGAATATTATTTTTTTCATATCAATTTTTTTGGATTTTAAATTATTGAACAATTACTGTACCTGTCATATTGTTATGAAGAATACAACGATATGGATAAGTCCCTTTTGAATTAAAGGTGAACGAAAAAGTTTTATTTTTATCTAGATTTCCGCTATTAAAAATTAAGCTATCGCTAGTAACAGTGTGCAAAACAGACTCTTTATTTGTCCATTTAACTGTTGTTCCTAACTCAACAGTTATTGTGGAAGGTGTAAATACTGAATTTGACATGTAAACTTCATTTGAAGTTGCAGGAGCATCCTT
>JACREQ010000041.1 GCA_016218155.1 Bacteroidia bacterium | reverse complement strand
TTGAAAGATCTGATGGTTAAGCTTAAATTAAAGGTGGAGATAAGAGATAATGCCTTGTTCTATAAAGATAAAAAACTCCAAACAAATTCACCTATCGATTTTAAGACTGCTAAATATAGCGTTGAGGCTATTATTCTTTTTAAAACTCAAGGTGCATTTGGAGACATAAAAGTATCAGGGAATTTCTTTACTGAGAAAAGGATAGCCTCATATTGGATTGACAAGAATGATACAAATAAAACAAATATTGATTTTGCATATTACAGTGACATTGACACAATTATTACAACTTTTTTGACAACATCATTGACTTATGCTTCATTCTTAGAAGTTAAAAAAATTAATGGTCAAAAATTTAAAGTATATGTTGATGCTGATAGCGCAGAAACTAGGGACTTCTTTAATTCTGCCATTGCTGAATGGATAAAAAATAGAAAATAAAACTACTGCTAATCCACGGTTAAAATATAGCAGGCTGTTCATCACGGCGAGCTTTAAGTATAAGCCTGCAAAATTTAACAATTTACATAAATATCAGCTTCACACAATAGGCTTCACTTCATAAAAAATTTCTCTCACGCGTATTAAAAGCACTATTTCAATTACAGCGCTAATTACAAAATTTTTTCACAAACGAAAATTGCAATTTTAAATTTTAATCCTGTATGTTTATAATTGGCAATAACTGACGCAGAATTGGCATCAGGCTGAAAACAAAAATCCCCAAGTACATATTATGTATTTGGGGATTTTTTTGGGTGGAAAATGGGATTCGAACCCACGACCCTCAGAACCACAATCTGATGCTCTAACCAACTGAGCTATTCCCACCATTTTGAGAATGCAAAATTATAAAAATATTTTTAATATAAAATTTGTTTATGCTAAGCTTATTGGATTTTTAACTTTTTCTTTCATTAAAGCATAATTTAAAACGTCTAAAACTGTTTTAACGTAATGAAATTTAAGTCCTTTTAAATATATTTTACTTATCTGTTCAACATCTTTTAAATTATCTGCCGATAAAATTATTTCTTCTATTCCGGCTCTTTTGGCTGCTAAAATTTTTTCTTTTATACCGCCAACAGGCAAAACTTTACCTCTTAAAGTTATTTCGCCGGTAAGTGCTATGTTTTTTCTTACTTTTCTTTGTGTAAGAGCTGAAGTTAAAGATGTTGCCATTGTAATTCCGGCTGAGGGTCCGTCTTTTGGAATTGCTCCCTCAGGAACGTGAACGTGAATGTTCCATTTCTCAAAAACCTCATTATTTATTTTTAAAGTATTGGCATGAGATTTTATATATTCTAATGCTATTACTGCAGATTCTTTCATAACATCACCTAAGTTTCCTGTAAGAGTTAAGTTTCCTTTTCCTTTACTTAAACTGGTTTCAATAAAAAGAATTTCGCCACCTACTGCTGTCCATGCCAAGCCTGTAACAACACCGGCAACTTCGTTTCCTTCATATTTGTCTTTTGAAAATTCTGCAGGACCTAAAATTTGTCTCAGTTGATCTACTGTTAAGCTAACTTCGTATTTTTGTTTGAATGCAATATTTTTTGCTATGTTACGAATAACCTTAGCAATTTTCTTATCTAGTGCTCGTACGCCCGATTCGCGAGTGTAATCTTCAATAATTAGTTCAATAACTTCTTTTGGAAAGCTTACCTGGTTTGCTTTTACGCCGTGTGCCTCCAACTGTTTTGGAATAAGGTGACGCTTAGCAATTTCAATTTTTTCTTCAACAATATATCCACTAACTTCAATCATTTCCATCCTGTCACGTAAAGCAGGATTTATGGTGTTTGTTTGATTTGCTGTAGCAATAAATAATACTTTAGAAAGATCGTAATCAGCTTCCAGATAATTATCGTGGAAAGCATTGTTTTGTTCAGGATCTAAAACTTCTAAAAGCGCAGCAGCAGGGTCACCTCTGAAATCTGTTCCTACCTTATCAATCTCATCTAGCATGAATACAGGATTTGATGACTTCATTTTTTTCAATCCCTGAATAATTCTGCCAGGCATTGCGCCAATATATGTTTTTCTGTGACCACGAACTTCAGATTCATCGTGTAAGCCACCAAGCGACATACGTACGTATTTACGTCCAAGTGCGCGTGCAACAGATTTTCCCAATGAAGTTTTTCCAACTCCCGGAGGTCCGTACAGACAAAGGATTGGAGCTTTCATGTCGCCTTTTAGTTTTAATACTGCAAGGTGTTCTAATATCCTGTCTTTTACTTTATCTAAACCAAAATGATCTTCGTTAAGAATATTTTGTGCTCGTTTAAGATTAAAATTATCTTTTGTAAATTCATTCCATGGTAAGTCAACCATAAGCTGCAAATAATTTACCTGTACAGAATATTCCGCAGCAGATGGATTCATTCGTTTGAATTTTTCCAGCTCTTTGTTAAAAACATCTGCAGTTTCTTTACTCCACTTTTTCTCAGCAGCTTTTTTCTTCATTTCTTCAACTTCCTGCTCAAAAGGATTACCTCCGAGTTCCTCCTGAATAGTCTTCATTTGCTGATGAAGAAGATATTCTTTTTGCTGTTTGTCTAAATCGGTTTTTACTTTTGACTGAATATCGTTTTTCAGTTCAAGCATCTGAACCTCTTTAATCAGCATTTCTAAAACCTGCATTCCGCGCTCTTTCAGATCATTTATTTCTAAAAGTTTTTGTTTGTCAGCAAGTTTTAAATCGCTGTTAGAACAAATAAAATTAATAAGAAAATATGCGTTTTCAATATTGCGTATTGCAAATGACGCTTCATTAGGTATATTGTTAGATAGTTTTACTATTTTTAATGTTAAATCTTTTAACGAAGAAACAATTGCATTATATTCTTTATCAGCTTTTTTAGGGCGCGTTTCTGCAATCTTTTTTACTTTGGCAGTAATATAAGGTTCGTCAGAAATCATTTCTTCTATTTCAAATCTTCCACGTCCTTGAATAATGACAGATGTGGATTCATCAGGCATCTCTAGAATTTTAATGATCTGAGCATATGTTCCGACTTTATTTAAATCTTTAAACTTTGGGTCTTCAATTTGTGAATCAATTTGTGCTACAGTTCCAAGCAATTTGTTATTTTTATTTGCTTCACGAATAAGTTTAAGTGATTTATCTCTGCCTACTGTTATGGGAATAACAACTCCAGGAAATAAAACAGTATTTCTTAACGGTAAAATTGGTAAATTGTCGGTATCACCTTCTTCATTTTTTACTTCGTTATCGTCATCAACAATAATTGGAAAGAAATCAGGGTCATCAGGTGATTGTGATGCCAGGTTATTTAATATTTCAATTTTATATTTTGAACTCATTTTTTTTAATTCTTTAATAAGCCATTTTGTCAGCTACTCGTTAATTTTAATAATGGCAGCTTATAAGTCAATTTTAATGCCAGTAGCAAACTGATTAAAGCACATAACTTTATTCAGACTGCATTTGTCTGTACTTCTCGGTGTATTCGTGAATCCATGCTAATATTTTTGTGTCAGTTTCGCTTAATTCAAGATTTCTTCGTGAAAATACAACTTTTGCAACTTCAAGTGATTTGTTTAGTTGATTTGTTGTGTACCCTGTTGATGGTCCACCCCATGAGAAAGAAGGAATGAAGTTTCTGTGAAAGCCTGCCCCAAAAAGATTTGCCGAAACCCCAACAACGGTTCCTGTATTAAACATCGTGTTTATTCCGCATTTAGAATGGTCGCCCATAATTAATCCTGCAAATAATAGTCCTGTGTTTGCAAATTGTTTGCGCGAATAATTCCACATTTTAACATTTGAGTAATTATTTTTTAAATTAGAGTTATTAGAGTCGGCTCCAATATTGCACCATTCGCCAATAACAGAATTACCTAAGAAACCATCGTGAGCTTTGTTAGTAAATCCGAAAATTACAGAATTATTAATTTCTCCACCAACCTTTGAATAAGGACCGATTGTAGTTGGTCCGTATATTTTTGCTCCTAGTTTTACAGCACTGTGTTCGCATAATGCAAATGGTCCGCGAATATTACTGCCTTCCATAATTTCAGAATCTTTGCCTATATATATACTTCCATTTGATGCATTTAGTGTTGAACATTCAATAATTGCACCTTCTTCAATAAAAATATTTTCTGGTATTATTAATTGGTTGGTATTGCTTGCTTTTTGGGATTTTCGTCCTTTGGTTATTAATTGAAAATCATTTTCAAGTTCAACACCATTTTTGGAAAATATATCGCAGAAATTTGATAAGTGAGGAGGGATATCTATTTCGCTTGTGTTACAAGAATGTTTTAAGGTTTCAATAAACTCGCATGTTTGATTTTTGTTCATTCTTGCAATAAAAATACGACCTTCATTAATGTATGCCATATTTTCAGGACAAGAAAAAGCAAGTTTACATAAATCTTTATCTGGTAATAGGCAGCTATTTATTAAAAGATTGTCATTCCCAATATTTATAGGGAATTTTTCTTGTAAATGAGCTCTGGTATGATAAGAAATATTATTTGTACTTAGTTTTTCCCATTTTTCACGAATAGTTAAAATACCGATTCTAATTTCAGAAACAGGCCTAGTAAAAGTTAAAGGAAGAAGTTCGTCCCAACTAAAATCATCGAAAAGAATAATATTCATAATAAAGATATATTTAAAGCAAACCTAAGAGATTTTTATGTGATTTGAAATGTTTTCATGTATAAACTTAATTAAATTTGTTTTTAAAATCAAAACGATTTTATTTTTAAAGCAATAAAAAATAAAACCCTCCGTTCTAAATTACCGTTTTATAATTATTGAAAATTACAAAATACTTTAACTATTAATTATATTTGAACTTTAAAAATTAGCTTAATGAAGCAACTTTTTTTATTTTATTTTATACTTTTAATAACAACCATGTCAGCGTTTTCGCAAATGGGCGGTGCAGGTGTTTATCAGTTTTTATATTTAACAAATGCACCAAGGGTTGCTGCTTTGGGTGGAAATAATATTACATTAAATGAGAGTGATCCTGCTCTAGCATATCAGAATCCTTCATTACTTAACGATAGCATGAGCAAGCATCTTGCATTAAACTATGTTAATTATTTTACTGATATTAATTATGGTTATGTAGGTTATGCTTTTAATGTGCCTAAATATGGAGAGGCATCAATAGGAATTCACCACATTAATTATGGGAAATTTGATGCAACTGATGAGGCTGGTGTAATTTCCGGAAAATTTTATGCGGCAGAATATGCTTTTAATTTAATGTTTAGTCGTGCAATTGATAGTTCTTTTAGAGTTGGAGTAAATATTAAACCTGTTTATTCAGTTTTAGAGCACTATAAGTCATTTGGCTTGGTAGCAGATGCAGGAATTTCATATACAAACAGGAAAAGACAATTATCAACAGCATTAGTAATAAAAAACTTAGGAACTCAAATTAAATCATATTATGCAGGACATCGTGAGCCTATAGATTTTGATATACAACTTGGCATAACAAAGAAACTAAAATATGCACCTTTAAGAATTTCAGTTACTGCACAACATTTAGAAAACTGGAAATTAACTTTTACTGATCCTAAACTGACTACTGCAAGTGCAGATTTAATAACAGGTGAAACAAAGGAAAAATCAAAACTTGCAAAAAATGGTGATGAATTTATGCGACATATAATTATTGGTGCAGAAATAATTCTTTCAAAAAGTTTTTATGTTGGATTGGGTTATAATTATCAACGAAGAAAAGAAATGCTTGTTGAAACCAGACCTTTTATGGTAGGAACCTCCTGGGGTTTTGGATTTAGAATATCTAAGTTTCATTTTAGTTATGCAAGAGCTTCTTATAATCTTGCAGGCGCTTCTAATATGTTTTCTATCAGTACAAATCTTGGTGATTTTTATAAAAAAGATTTGCAATAACGATTCTCTTAAAATTTTCTTGTAATTTTAGTTTTTTATTTTGCTTTACTATTTAAATAGTAATTGTAAGTTTATTATTAATGTTTTATTTTATTGATGAAAGATATAGTTGTTGCAGTTGATGGTTATAGCTCCTGTGGAAAAAGTACATTAGCAAAGGCAATTGCTTCCATGTTGGGTTATGTTTATATTGATAGTGGCGCAATGTATAGAGCTGTAACACTATATTGTTTAAGGTATGGTATTGTTAAAGATTCTGTAGTAAATCAGGATCTTTTGTTTAAGCATCTGAATAATATAGATATTCGTTTTCAGTTAAATGCATTAACATGTAAAAATGAAACCTGGTTAAATGGAGAAAATGTTGAAGATGAAATACGTAAATCAGAGGTAGCTTCAAACGTAAGTATAGTAAGTAAAATTCCTGAGGTTAGACAGAAATTGGTTGCTATACAGAGAAAAATCGGAGAAAATAAAAAGATTGTAATGGATGGGAGAGATATTGGAACTGTTGTTTTTCCAAATGCCGAATTAAAAATTTTTATGACAGCTGATCCGATGATAAGAGCTCAGCGACGAATGATAGAGATGAATGAAAAAGGAATACAGACCACATTAAATGAAATTGTTGAAAATATAAAGCAGCGCGATTATATTGATGAGAACCGTGATGTTAGTCCATTAAGAAAAGCTGAAAATGCAATATTGTTAGATAATAGTAATCTAAACCGCGAAGAGCAATTAGAGTGGATAATGCAAAAGATAAATCAACTTTGAGTATGGAAGTAGAAATAGATAAAAATTCTGGATTCTGTTTTGGAGTTGTATTTGCAATTAAAAAAGCTGAGGAAGAATTGCTGAAATATGGAAAGTTATATTGTCTTGGAGATATAGTTCATAACAATTTAGAAGTAGAACGATTAAAATCAATGGGACTTATAACAATTGACTATGATGAGTTTAAAAATTTACATGATTGTTCTGTTCTGATAAGAGCTCATGGAGAGCCACCTCAAACATATGAAATTGCTCAAAGAAATAACATTACACTTTTAGATGCAACTTGTCCGGTAGTACTTAGGTTGCAGCATCATATTAAAATAGGTTATAACGATATGGCATCTCAGGATGGGCAAATTGTTATTTATGGAAAAGAAGGACATGCAGAAGTAAACGGATTGGTTGGTCAGACAAATGGAAAAGCTATAGTTGTTGGTGATGTAAGTGAATTAAATAAAATAGATTTTTCAAAACCTATAACAATATTTTCACAAACAACTCAGAATAATGAAAGTTATAAAGAGATAATAAACGAAATTAAAACACGAATGGAAGAAATGGGTGGTGAGGTTATTCTTAATTCTCACGACTCAACATGCAGACAAGTATCTTCCAGACAAACCGAACTAAAGATATTTTGTGAAAAACATGATGTTGTAATATTTGTTAGTGGAAAAAAAAGTTCAAATGGTAAAGTGCTTTTTAAGGTGTGTCAGGAAGCAAATCCAAGAACTTATTTTGTGTCAGAATTAATTGAGGTTGACAAAGCCTGGTTTAAACAGAATGATACAGTTGGTATTTGTGGTGCAACATCAACACCTCGATGGTTAATGGAAAAAATTTCAGATGAAATAAAACAATTTAATTTATAATATTATGGGAAAAATTACAAACATTGGAGTACTTACATCAGGTGGTGATTCACCTGGTATGAATGCTGCTATCAGAGCTGTTGTAAGAGCTGGTATTTTTCACGGATTTAGAGTTTTTGGTATTCGTCATGGGTATCAAGGAATGATATTTAATCAGATAAAGGAGCTTAAATCGCACGATGTTGCAAACACTGTTCAGCGTGGTGGAACATTTCTGAAAACTGCCAGAAGTAAGGAGTTTATGACAGCAGAAGGAATGGAGACTGCATATCAGAATTTGAAACTAAATAATATTGATGCCTTAGTAATTATTGGTGGTGATGGTTCTTTTAGAGGCGCTTTAGAATTTAGCAATAAATATGATATTCCTTGTATTGGTATTCCCGGAACAATAGATAATGATATCTACGGAACCGACGATACTATTGGTTACGATACTGCGTTAAATACAGTTATTGAAGCTGTTGATAAAATTCGGGATACTGCAAGTTCTCATGAACGTTTGTTTTTTATCGAAGTAATGGGACGCGATGCTGGTTTTATTGCAATAAGAGCAGGCATAGCTTGTGGTGCAGAAGCTGTATTAATTCCAGAAGTTGAAACTCCTCTTGCAACTTTAAAGGAGCATTTAGAGAATGGGTTTAAACGAAAAAAATCAAGTAACATTATTTTAGTCGCCGAAGGTGAAAAAGCCGGAGGTGCATTTGAAATTGCTAAAGCGGTTGAAAAAGATTTTCACGATTATAGTGTTCGTGTAACTGTGCTTGGACATATACAAAGAGGTGGATCTCCATCTGCTTATGACCGTTATTTGGCAAGTCGTTTAGGTGCAGCTGCTGTTGATGCATTAATGGAAGATCAACGAAGTATTATGGTGGGCATTCAAAATCAACAGGTAGCATACGTCCCTTTCAGTAAATCAGTTAAAACTCATAAGCCAATAGATCCTAAATTGTTAGAACTTGTTGAGGTTCTAAATGTTTAAAGTGTGATTTTTATTAAGAATAAAGTAATTCTAGTTTAAAAATTTATTTTTAATAATTTTATAATATAAAGTAGCATTTATTACATATTTGTAATAGTGTTATGGTTACTTAATAATTTTTTTTTATTAGTTTTCTTAATGCCCACAAAACAAACTTTTACCGATGTTTTACTTCCGCTTGCTTTGCCGGGATATTTTACTTATTCTGTTCCCGAATCGTTAGTGAAATTGATAAAGCCAGGTAAGCGTGTTGTTGTTCAGTTTGGTAAAAAGAAATTATACACTGCAATAGTTTGCAATATTCATAACAACGAGCCTAAATTTGAGGTTAAAGATATTCTTCAGATTATTGATGCCAACCCTATAGTTAATCAGTTTCAGCTTACTTTCTGGCAATGGATCAGCATGTACTACATGTGTACACCTGGTGAAGTATTTAAAGCGGCTTTGCCATCAGGTCTTAAGCTTGAAAGTGAGTCTGTAATTCTTCCTGGTGAAAATTTCATGAATCATGGTGAATTACTGGACGATGAAACTATTGTTGTTGATTTATTAAAAGAACATGGGAGTATTGTTATAGAAGATGTAATTAAGGTAACCGAAAAGCGAAATGTATATATGCTAATTGGTTCTTTGGTTTCTAAAAAAATAATTGTTGTTGAGGAATCCCTTACTGAGCGGTATATCCCAAGATTTGAGGAATATATTTCAATTTCACCTGAGATAGAAAATGAAGAACATTTTAATTCTATATACGAAAAATTAAGTAAATCTCCGAAGCAGGCAGATGTTTTACTACTTTTTGCCGGATTATCAAAAATTTTCACTTCAGAACAAAAAAGTTTAAAGAAAACAGATTTCCTAAAACAGATTACTGGTGCTGCAAATGCTTTACGTGAACTGCAAAAGAAGAATATTTTAAGGGTATATGAAAAAGAAGTAAGCAGATTGTTTGATTTTTCTGAGGAAAATGCAGAGTTAGCTGAGCTAAATGTTATTCAGATAGAGGCTATAAACAATATTAGAAAATATTTTATTGAAAAGGATACGGTTTTGTTACACGGTGTTACATCAAGTGGCAAGACAGAAATTTATATACATTTAATAGATGAATATATAAAACAAGGGAAGCAGGTTCTTTATTTGTTGCCTGAGATTGCGCTTACAGGTCAGATAATAAACAGGCTAAGAAAAGTGTTCGGAAATTATGTAGGAATTTATCACAGTAAATTTAGCGATTCTGAAAGAGTTGAAACATATTTAAATGTTCTTCAGGAAAATCAAGCAAAAAATCCTTATAAAATTGTGCTTGGTGTTAGATCTTCAGTATTTTTACCGTTTAATAATCTTGGTCTTGTTATTGTTGACGAGGAACATGAAAATACCTATAAGCAATTTGATCCTGCACCAAGGTATAATGCAAGAGACAGTGCATTAATGCTTGCAAGAATGCATGGTGCAAAAGTTTTGTTAGGATCTGCAACTCCATCAATTGAAAGTTATTACCACGCGTTTGAAAATAGATTTGGTTTAGTTGAGCTTACTAAAAGATTTTTGGATATTAAAATGCCCTCGATGATAGTTGTTGATACCAAGGAAGCTCATAGGAAGAAACAAATGAAATCACATTTTTCACCTCAGTTACTTGATAGTATTAAGCAAACAATAGATAGTGGAAAACAGGTAATATTATTTCAAAATAGGAGAGGCTTTTCTCCATGGTTAGAGTGCAATGTTTGCAACTGGATTCCAGGTTGTCGTCATTGCGATGTAAAACTAACATATCACAAATACGAAAATAGGTTGATTTGTCATTATTGCGGCTTTTCAACAAATGTTCCTGCAACTTGTCCAGCATGTAATAGCTCAGGTGTCACAATGAAAGGTTTCGGAACCGAAAGAATTGAAGATGATTTATCAATTATTTTTCCTGAATATCAGATTGGACGATTGGATATGGATACAGCACGAACACGACGAAAAATAGATTTGATAATGGAAGATTTTGAAACAGGAAAAACTCAGATTCTTGTCGGAACGCAAATGATATCAAAGGGATTGGATTTTAATAATGTTGGATTAGTGGGTGTATTAAATGCAGATAATATGCTGAATTTCCCTGATTTTAGAGCAAATGAACGCAGTTTCCAATTAATGGCACAGGTAAGTGGAAGAGCTGGCAGAAAAGGAGAGAGGGGTAAGGTTATTATACAAACTAGTCAACCGGAACACCCAGTAATAAAGTATGTTATAGAAAATGACTATTTGTCATTATTTAACTGGCAGATTAATGAAAGGCAAAAGTATAATTATCCTCCGTTTGCTCGAATGATAGAATTTATTATAAAACATAAGCAGGAGGAGGTTGCTCAGACTGCAGCTTATAATTTCTCTATAATATTAAAAAAGATATTTGGAGGTCGTGTAATTGGACCCGAAAAACCTGTGATTTCCAAAATTCAAACCTTTTATATCAGACATATGATTTTAAAAGTAGAGAAAACAGTTGCATTACAAAAGGTACGTGATCTTATTTCTTCAGCTATTAGTGAACTAAAAACAGATCCGGCATTTAAATCAATTATTATTGTGTCTGATGTTGACCCAATGTAACATTATTGTTGATTTGCTAAATGTTTTTTCCCAACAAAAGATGAAAATACACCAATTGTACAAAGTACAGTAAAAACTATAAAAATTACTTGAGAGCTGTATATAAAACTATCAATATTTGAGTCGTTAATCTTTTGTTCACCAACAAAAATATGGACTGAAAGTGATGCAATAGCCATACTAAACACCATTCCAGTAG